>JAUHVS010000036.1 GCA_030424955.1 bacterium
CATGTGTTAAGCACGCCGCCAGCGTTCGTTCTGAGCCAGGATCAAACTCTCCAGTTGAGTTTGACGGCAGCGTCACGGTGCTCGCTTTCACGAGACATCGCTCTGCTGCCCTACCTGGGCACACGCTAACATCTTCTATTAGCTCGACCGGATTTTCAAAGAACCGACTCGCGCTCTCGGTGGCCAGCTTGAAGACCCGTCCTGTCAGCGACTGCTTCGAGGCCGGAGTGGCGTTACCGTTGAGCGGCGAGGGCGGAGATTAAAGATCACCCTATGAATCCGCAAGGTCTTTTTTTGGGTGTCGCGGCGTTTTTGCGAGATCCACTGTGCTGGCAAGGAGTTAGGGCTGGCGGATCCTGGGCCGCGCCACGCCTGGGGGCGGATCCCCTGGGGCCGATCCCCCCAAACCGGGCCCGCGAGCACGGGCTCGGCTATTTGCTCAGCGTTTGATCGACTGAGAAGCGTCCCGGACCCGCCAGGCCGATGAGCAGGAAGAGGCCGGTGTACAGGCACATGACCTCCAGCTCCGGCGCGTGGAGGTCGGCCTTCTGCTGAATGATCTGCACGTAGACCGCGCTGATGCCGGCGTGCAGCGCCAGCGGGATGGCCGCGATGCGGGTCGCCAGGCCGAGGAGGACGAACAGGGCCGCCACGCACTCCGCCGCGATCACGACCATCAGGCTGGTCTTGCTCGTGAGCTTGAAGGGGTCGACGAAGCTGGGCGAGATGCTGGCGTAGTCCAAGGCCTTCGGCAGGCCGTGGGCCACGAACATGAGGCCTCCGGCCGCGATGCGGGCCAGGAGCAGCCCGACCGAGGCCGGCTTTCCGTGGCCACCCGTGTTGAAGA
The DNA here is from genome assembly GCA_030424955.1 of bacterium. GTDB lineage: Bacteria > Myxococcota_A > Bradymonadia > UBA7976 > UBA1532 > JACKDL01. The sequence continues at coordinate 848 of JAUHVS010000036.1, forward strand.
TCGTTTTGCCGGCCGACGCCATGGGGTCCCCCGTGAGCTGTGTGCCGGCCAGTGTGCACGCCTGCGATCGGCCTGCAACCACTCCAGGCGGGGCGGCGCTCAGTGCTGGGGCGTGCACTCGTAGGCAGGCGCCGCGCCGGTCGCGCGCAGCTGGCACACGCCCAGGGCGTTGTCCGTCAGGCGGCAGCGCTGACCGGGCTTTTTGCAGGCGGTGGCGTTGGGGGCGATGGTGGCGCTGGGATCCGCGGGGGCGGCACAGCCGCCGAGGAGCGCAAAGAGGATGATTGATCGCATGGGGTGGGGATGCCCCGACGGGGTCGGATGTTGCGAGCCCTCGGACCGTGAGGGCGGTCCGTGACGGTTTGGTGGATCGGCGCCTTGGCCGGGGCGGTCATCGCCGGGCTGTGGTTCTTCCCCGGTGGGCCGCGGGGCCTTCCGCTGGGGCTGGACCGCCGTGGCCTCGCCCGGCTGGGCTACGTGCGGTCCGGTGAGGGCTGGCTGCGGGCGCTGCACGGCGCGCAGGTGCGCTTCGTGGTCCACGGGGACCACGCGGCGTGGCGGCGGGTGCCCGAGGCCGCCCAGCCGGCGCCTGAGGTGCGATCGGCTTGGGCAGCGCTGTGGCCGGGTGAGGTGGTCACCGACGGCGACGGCGTCCGGCTGCTGCTGCCGACGGCGGCGGTCACCGAGCGGACCCACACGGAGGCCGCCGCCATCCTGCAGGCGTTCAGTCGGGGCAGACCGCCCAGCCCCGGCCCAGGCTGATGTGCTTCATGGCCCGGTTCACCCGGGTGAAGCGCTGCCGGACCGGCGCCGCGGTGGACCGGGGGTTCCAATGGAGCGGGCTGGGCAGGATCGTGAACAGGCGCGCGATCTCGTCGGGGTAGAGGTGCTCGATGTCGTGCCCGAACCACGCGCGGGCGGCCGCGTTGGCGCCGTAGATGCCTGGCCCCCACTCCGCGATGTTCAGGTAGATCTCCATGACGCGGTCCTTGCCCCAGATCGCGTCCACCAGGGGCGCGTACATGAGCTCGAGGCCTTTGCGGATGAAGCTGCGGTTGGGCCACAGCAAGATGTTGCGGGTGACCTGCATCGAGATGGTGCTGGCGCCCGTCAGGCGGCCGCCCTTCTGGTAGCGGGCGTAGGCGCCCTGGAGGGCCGAGACGTCGACCCCCCAGTGGTCACAGAAGCGCCAGTCTTCCGCGGCGATGGCCGCCTGGATGACCTCCACGGGGAAGTCGTCGAGGGCCCGCCACTGCCAGTCACGGCCCAGGCCCTCGCCCTCTCGCAGGAGCATGAGGGGCGTCACGGGGGGATCCACGAAGCGGTAGGCGACGATGACGGCCAGCGGCAGCACGCCAAACAAGCACAGGCCCACGAGGGCCGCGCGCTTGAGCCACAGCCGCCAGCGACCGGGCGGGCGCTCGGCCGCCTCGGTCACCGCCGAGGATCCAGCTTCTCGGCCGCGGCCTTCAGCCGCGCGCCCGCGCCCTGCGCCTTGTCGAGCAGCGCCATCGCCTGGTCGCCGTACTTGTCCACCAGCCGCAGGAGGGGATCGTCGCCCTCCCCTGCGCCGAGCTTGCCCAGGTCGGGCATGCCCCGAACGCCCGGGGCGTACATGGACTCCATGACCTTGAGCACGCTCTGCTTCACGAAGGCGCGGATGGGCACCTTGGCCATCATCCCGTACATGGCGGCCTCGCCGGCCTTGCGGGCCTCGGGGTGGCTGCGGGTCCAGGCCACCGCCGCGCGCAGGTCGTCGAGGTAGGCGTCCACCACCGGCGCCTGGTTGGCGTTGACGGTCATGTGCACGCAGGGCGGGCCTTGCTGCCGGGACACCTCCCAGCCGCGCTCGGTCATCTGATCGGCGACCACGTAGATGTCCACGTCGTCGCTGTCGCTCATGTAGGAGGCCACGGGGGCGTCGGCCAGGGCGCAGGGGCGGATGCCGTCGATGGCCTCGATGCCGGCGTGGAGCCGGCGGGCCGTGTCGAGGGCCACCTGGGCGACGTCGGTGTAGCCCGTCTGCCCCATGGCGTGCATGGCCGCCCAGGCGGCCGCGATGGGCCCGCCCGGCCGGGTGCCCGGGATGGTCGCCGAGGCGTAGATGCCCCCGGGCCAGTCCGTCGAGACGAAGAACTGGTGCTTGAGGTAGCTCATGTCGCGGTAGGTGAGCGTCGACGCCCCCTTGGCCGCGAAGCCGTACTTGTGGATGTCAGCCGAGATGCTGGTGACGCCGTCCACCCGGAAGTCCCACCGCGGGATGGCGTGCCCGGCGCGCTCGAGCCAGGGCAGCACGAAGCCGCCGAAGCAGGCGTCGATGTGCAGCGGCAGGCTGTGGGCGCGCGCGAGCGCCGCGATGTCTTCGACCGGGTCGACCACGCCCTGCGGGTACTGCGGCGCCGACGCCACCAGCAGGATCGTGTTGCGGTTGATGAGCTTGCGCATGGCCTTCGGATCCGCGCGGAAGTCCGCCCCGATCGGCGCGTAGCGGGCCTTCACGCCGAAGTAGTGCGCGGCCTTGTCGAAGGCGCAGTGGGCGCTGCGCGGCAGCACCATCTCGGGGCGGGGGATCCACGGCTTCAGCTTGCGGGCGCGATCGCGGTAGGCCTTGACCGCCAGGAGCAGCGACTCCGTGCCGCCCGAGGTCATGGTGCCCACGGCGGCCGGCGGCGCGTGCAGCATGGAGGCGGTCATCGAGATGACGTCGGTCTCCATGCGCTTCAGGCTGCTGAAGGCGATGGGGTTGAGCCCGTTCTCCGAGAAATACAGGTGGTGGGCCTGCTTGATCAGGTCGGCGTGGGCCTGGCCCGCGTAGTAGACCAGGGCCCAGGTGCGCCCGGCCTTCCAGTCCGCATCCCCCTCGCGGAAGCTCTTGAGTTGATTGAGGATCTCAGCGTGGTCGAGCCCCGCTTCGGGGATCGCAAGTCGGTCGCTCACGGGCGCCTCCCAGGTGGCGGTGGGTCGCGGAGCAGCATGGGGCAAGCGGTCGGGTCACGCAACGCCGCCCGGCCGTGGTCACTCTGTGTGGCGCGCGCCGCGTTTGGCGGCGCTGGAGGCACAGCATGACGGTCACGCAGGCGCCCGGAGCGGGGCGCGTCAGGCGATGGGCGGTGGTGGGGGCCGGGATGGCTGGGCTGACCTGCGCCCGCGCGCTGTACGACGCCGGCCAGGCGGTGGTGGTGTTCGACAAGGCCCGCGGCCCCGGCGGCCGGGTGTCCACCCGGCGGACGCCCGACGGGGCGTTCGATCACGGGGCCCAGGTGATGGTGGCCCGGCACGCCCCCTTCCAGCAGCAGCTGGCCGACTGGGCCGCAGCCGGGCTGGTCGCGCCATGGGCGCCGCGGCCCGGGCCGCCGGCGGCTGGGGATGCCAGCGCCGCCCCGGGGGGCTGGGTCGGGGTCCCGCGGATGAGCGCCGTCACCCGCGCACTGTCGGTCGGGCTCGAGGCGCGCTGGGGGACGCGGGTGGCGTCCCTCGGCGGTCGAGCGGGCGCCTGGCGCCTGACCTCGGATGTTGGGGTTGACCTCGGTCACTTCGACGGCGTGCTGGTCGCGGTCCCAGCGCCGCAGGCGGCCCCGCTGCTCGCGGCCGTGCCAGCCCTGCGCTCCCGGGCGGCGGGGGTGATCATGCAGCCGTGCTGGACCGCGCTGGTGCACCTGCCAGCCGGGTGGGTGAGCCCCTGGGACGCGGCGCAACCCGCCGCGGGGCCCCTGGCCTGGATCGCCCGGCAGGCGAGTCGGCCAGGCCGCGGGCCCGCGCCCGGCTGGGTGCTGCAGGCCACGCCGGGCTGGTCCGAGGCCCACCTGGAGGCCACGCCGGCGTCGGTGGCGGCCGCGCTGGTGGCGACCTTCCGCGCGCAGACCGGGGCCCCTGCGCCCCGCTGGGCGGTGGCCCACCGCTGGCGGTACGCGAGCGTCGCGGCCGACCCCCACCGGCTCCAGTGTCCGCCGGCGGCGGGCGGCGGCCCCGCGCCTGGCGAGGACGCGGCCGCGGCTTGGGACCGGGCGGCACAGATCGGGGTGTGTGGCGACTGGCTGCTGGGGCCCACGGTCGAGGACGCGTGGCGCAGCGGCCGCGCCCTGGCGGCCGCCGTGCTGGCTGGGCTCAACGCGGGCTGAGCCCGGCGGCCGTGGCGCTGCGGGCCGCGCTCCGGGGCCAGCCTCAGGGCGCGGCGCAGACCCCCGCCCCGTCGAGGTCTGGATCGGCACAGACGAGGCCAGCCTCGCAGCGGTCGAACCACGGCGCGCCCCACGGGCTGATGAGCACGGCGTCGCAGGCAGCCCCATCGCCCCGCAGCGGCAGCGCCCGGGCCATCACTGCGTAGCTCAAGAACTCGTCGCGATCGTACTCCTCGACCGCGAACCAGTGCGTGCCCGCGGGCAGATCGGCCTCGAGCACCGAGCAGCGCAGGTTGTCGGTGTCGTCGCTGCTGTCGAGGGCCAAGGCGATCGCGGCGTCGGCGCCCTCCACGTCCCAGACCTCGGGGTCCACGCGGTGCAGCAGGGTGTCGCCCGGGCAGCCGCCGTCGCCATCCCCTGTCTCCACGCGCAGGCGCGCCGGCGCGTCCAGGCGGAAGGCGAACAGGTCGACCTCGTCCAGGCCGTCGAAGCCAGGGGTCAGCAGCGCGCGCACGGTGACGTCGGGGGCGAGCGGGTTGACGTCCTCAGCGAAGTCGTCCGGCTCCGGCTCGTCGCGTCGCTGCCCCAGCGCCGTGCAGATGCCCGCCGCGCCCTGGGGCGCACAGCCATAGCCGACGGGGCAGGCCGCCCCGATCCCCAGGCGATCGCACAACTCACCCGGGCCCACCTCGGGCTGCACGCGGGCGTGCAGGGTGTACGGCGCGAGGTCCCCTGCAGCGCCGTACACCACCACCTCGTAGCGGCCAGGGCTGAGGGGCCGATCGATGCGGCTACAGACGGTCACGCCGCCGTCATCGTCCTCGGTGACCAGCACCCAGTCCGGGCCCTCTTGCCGCTCGAGCGCCATGATGCTGTCGTCACTGCAGCGCCCCCGCCCGTTGTCGATCCACAGCCGCACCCGGCGGGGGGCCTCGAGCTCCAGCCCGAAGACGTCCAGCTCGTCGCCCGCGAGGCCTGGCCGCGGGAAGGTGCCGCCGTCGCCCAGGGGCGTCGACTCGAACACACACATCGCCGAGCAGCCGTCCCCATCGACGCCGTTGCCGTCATCGCAGTCCTCATCGGGGGCCAGCACCCCGTCCTGGCAGCGGTGGGCCGCGCAGCGCCCGTCGTCACCGCAGTAGCTGCCGGGCCCACAGGGCGCCCGATCGGGGCCGCACGCCTCGCCGTCCGCCGCGACCGGCTGGAACGACAGGCTGACCCGCAGGCCCCTCACCAGCTCAGGCGCGCGGTGACGCACCGCCAGGTCGTACTGGCCAGCCACCAGCACCTCGCTCAGCGCGGAGCAGGGGTTGTTGGCGCTCAGATCGTCATTCGCCGCGACCGTCAACCCCGCCGCGTCGAGCAGGACGAGCTCGGTGTCCGCCGGGCAGCCCCCGTCGGCGTGCCCGGTGCGCGCCTCCAGGGCCATCGGCTCGGCGAGGGTGAAGCGGACGCGCAGGTCGGCGCCGGCCGGCAGATCCACGTCCCGGCTGCCCCCCGGCGGGTCGAGGCGGATGAACTCGCGCACACAGGCGGCGTTGCAGCCGTCGCCCGGGGCCTGGTTGCCGTCGTCACAGGCCTCGTCGGGCCCCTGCCGCCCATCGCCACATCGGTCGGCGACGCAGCGCGCGTCGATGCACCAGGCCCCCGCCTGGCACTGCGGACCCGCGCCCGGTGGCTCGCAGGCCTCGCCCACCGCCGCCCGCGGGGTGACGGTGAGGAACAAGAGCAGCGGGCGCCCGACGACGCCGGCGTCGTCGGTGTTGAGCCGCAGGAAGGCGACCCCCTGGCCCGCCGGCACCGACACCGTCAGGCCGCCGCAGGCCTGCTCCGTGCGACCCAGCGCGGTGCCGTCTGCGTCCGTCGCTGCCAGGCGGACCGGACCTGGGCACGCAAAGAAGCCGTCGAAGAGCACCGCCTCGAGCTCTGCGCCCTCGATGGGGACCGGTACCCGCACGAAGTCCACGTCGGCCAGGCCCTCGAGGGTGGTGACGATCTGCAGATCCGCCAGGCCGGCGATGAGGCTGGGGCCCGGCGCGCTCGCGGCTTCGGGGGCCTCGTTCGGCTCTTGGGCCGTCGCCCCGGCGAGGACGCACCCGTCCCCACAGAAGGCGTCCGGGGCGTCGCAGCCCTCGCCGTCGTCGCGCAGCCAGTCGCCGCAACCCGCAGCCATGCAGCGCCCCACGTCCGTCTCGAGGTCGCGCTGGCCGCAGCGGCTCTCCCGTGGGCAGCGGCCCGTCTCCCCCGCCCCCGTGCAGGCGTCGCCCGGCGCCAGCGTCGACAGCTTGCGCACGATCAGCCGCAGCGCCGGGCTGGGCTCCAGCAGGCCAGCCACCCGGATCACGTAGCGCCCGGCCGCCAGGCCGCCAAGCCGGGGGTGCGTCCCGGGCGCGGCGACCGGGCACAGGCCCGTCGGGCCGTCCTCGACGTTCAGCAGCGCCGCGGCGGCATCGGCGAACAGCGTCAGCGACGGATCGCCCATGCAGCGCAGCCCCTCGCCCCCATCCACCACCAGCGCGATGTCGGCCGGCGCGTCGAGGGTGAACGCGAACCAGTCGGCGTCATCCGCCGGATCGAGGGCGAAGTCCGCCTGGGCCTCGCCGTCGGGCCCGAAGCGGAGCACCAGCGGCTGGTCGCGGCCGTCGGGCTCCACCGTGCGCTGCCGCTCGATCTGGCAGCGCTCGTCGCAGCCGTCCCCAGCGACGCCGTTGCCGTCATCGCAGGCCTCGCCCTCGTCGAGCCGGCCGTCCCCGCAGCGCGGGCCGGCGTCGGGTGCCGTGCCATCTGGCCCCAGGTCTGCCGGCCCTGCATCGGCCACGGGCGCGCCGTCCACGTCGCCGTCGGGCAGGCTGCTGTCGATAGGCGCCCCGCCGCCGTCGGTGGCCACGGCGGCGTCTGACGCGGCGCCGCCGTCGGTGACCTCCGGCTCGCCGTCGTCACAGCCCCAGGCCGCGAAACCCAGCAGCCAGATCAGTGCCAGTCGCTGTCTCTGCATGTCGTCTCCCCCACCGCGCCCCGCGCGCGCCGTCCCGCTCCCGGGTCCGGCCGCCGCGGCGCCGGCCCTCTTTACCTCAGGCGCCAAGCTCGCCACCATCGGCACCCTCAACCCAGGAGGTGAGCATGGCGTCCGACGCGTTCGCGCAGGCCATTCGCGAGGGCATCCCGCAGACCCTGCCCGCGCCGCCGGCCATCGATCCGGCGGTGCCCCGGGCGCCCCGCCGGGCGCTGACCCTGGACGCCGCGGGCCGCCGCCTCGCCCTGGCCAACGCGCTGCGCTATGTGCCGGCTCACCTGCACGGGACCCTGGCGCCGGAGTTCGCCGCCGAGCTGGCCACCTGGGGGCGCATCTACATGCACCGCTACCGCCCGGCGTACGCCATGCACGCCCGGCCGATCGGGGCCTACCCGGCGCGCTGCCAGGCGGCCGCCGCGATCATGCTGATGATCCAGAACAACCTGGATCCCGCGGTCGCGCAGCACCCCTACGAGCTCATCACCTACGGCGGCAACGGCGCCGTCTTCCAGAACTGGGCCCAGTACCGCCTGACCCTGCAGCTGCTGTCTGAGATGACCGAGCACCAGACCCTGGTGATGAGCTCGGGCCACCCGCAGGGGCTGTTCCCCAGCCACCCCGACGCGCCGCGGGTGGTGGTGACGAACGGGATGGTGATCCCCAACTACTCGAGCCCAGCACACTACGCCGAGATGGCCGCCCTCGGGGTGACCAGCTACGGCCAGATGACCGCCGGCAGCTACATGTACATCGGCCCCCAGGGCATCGTGCACGGCACCGCCATCACCGTGCTGAACGCCGGGCGCCGCTACCTGGGCCTGACCGGCGAGGCGGGGCTCGCCGGCAAGGTCTACGTGACCGCGGGGCTGGGGGGCATGAGCGGCGCCCAGGCGAAGGCCGCTGTCATCGCCGGGGCGGTGGCGGTGGTGGCCGAGATCAACCCGGCGGTGGTGCACAAGCGGCACGCGCAGGGGTGGGTCGATGAGGTCTTCGAGGACCTGCCCGCCCTGGTGGCGCGGATGCAGGCGGCCCGCCGCGCGGGGGAGGCCACCTCCCTCGCCTACGCCGGCAACGTCGTGGACCTGTGGGAGTACCTCGCCGCCCATGACATCGCGGTCGATCTCGGCAGCGACCAGACCAGCCTGCACCTGCCGTACAGCGGCGGCTACTACCCCGCGGGGCTGAGCCTCGACGCTGCCAACGCCCAGATGGCCCGCGAGCCCGGCGCCTTCCGCGAGGCCGTGCAGGCGTCCCTGCGGCGGCACGCGGCGGCGGTCAACGCCCTCGCCGCGCGAGGCATGGCGTTCTGGGACTACGGCAACGCCTTCCTGCTCGAGGCCAGCCGCGCGGGCGCGGACGTGATGGCCACGGATGGGCGCGGCTTCCGCTACCCGTCCTACGTCGAGGACATCATGGGCCCCGTGTGCTTCGACTATGGGTTCGGCCCGTTCCGCTGGGTCTGCACCAGCGGCGATCCGGCAGACCTGGCCCGCACCGACGCGCTGGCGGCCGACGTGGTCGCCCGCCTCGCCGCCGACGCGCCTCCCGAGATCAGGCAGCAGTACCTCGACAACCTGCGCTGGATCCGCGAGGCCGGCGCCAACCAGCTGGTGGTCGGATCCCAGGCGCGCATTCTGTACGCCGACGACGTGGGGCGCCGCGCCATCGCCCAGGCCTTCAACACGGCCGTCGCCGACGGGCGCCTGACCGCGCCTGTGGTGCTCGGCCGGGATCACCACGACGTCAGCGGCACCGACAGCCCCTGGCGCGAGACCGCCGACATCCGCGACGGCAGCCGCTTCACCGCCGACATGGCGGTGCAGAACGTCATCGGCGACGCCTTCCGCGGTGCGACCTGGGTCAGCCTGCACAACGGCGGTGGGGTCGGCTGGGGCGAGGTCATCAACGGCGGCTTTGGCATGCTCCTCGATGGCAGCGCCGACGCCGCCCGGCGCGTCGACCAGATGCTGCAGTGGGACGTGAACAACGGCATCGCGCGGCGCGCGTGGGCCCGAAACCCGGGCGCCGACTTCGCCATCCGCCGCGCCATGGCCGCCGATCCGGGCTTGCGGATCACCCTGCCGACCCCCGCGGACGACGCCGTGCTCAGCCAGGCGCTCGCCGCCGCGTTCGACGACGGGTGAGCCGGCCGAGCGGACCCCGACCGTGAGGCGCCCCGGCAGCCAGTGGGCCCGCCAGGCGAGGCCGCTCGCCGCCCTGCGCCACGCGACCCAGCGCCATCACCCCGCCTACCTGGACCGCCCCGCGGCCATGGCCGAGCACGTCGCGGCGCTGGCCGACGCGCTGCGGACTCCGGGCCGCCGCCTGCGGATCCTGGGCGATCCCGCCCGGCCCCGGGCCTTCGTCCTGCAGGCGGCCTGCCCCGAGAACTGGACGGGCCGCCCGCTCTTGCAGGCCAGCGCCGAGGCCGACCCGCGCGATCCCGACGCCGTGACCTGGATGGCGCGGACCGCCGCGATGCTGTCCCTGGCCCGCGACCCCGCCTACCTCCTCAGCCTCGACATCGCCCACGCAGCCTCGGTGCCCCGGCTGGCCAGCGTCGGGCTGGGCGTCGACTCCGTGACCCTCGTGGGGCAGACCGCGCCCGCCCTCGCCCGCCTGATGGGCCACCGGCCGCCGCCCGACAGCCTGCACCACCTGGGCCTGCAGGTGGATCGCCTGCGCCCGCAGGACGTCGATGCGGCCCTGCGCCTCAAACAGCGCGTGTTCGCCGCGGCGCCCCAGTGGGCCTGGTTCGCCGCCTGGCCCGAGCACCTCGCGCAGACCCGCGGGCACTGGCTCGACGGGTGCCGCGATCCCCACGCGCTCCTCTTCGTGGTGCGGCAGGGCCCGCGGATCCTCGGCGTCTTCGAGGCCAGCCCGCAGGGCGACACCGGCGCCTGGGGGCCGAGCGCAGGGATCGATCTGTGCCTGGCGCCCGAGGTCCAGGGTCAGGGCGCCATCTGGACCCTGTACCGCATCCTGCTGACCGCCCTCGCCCGACGGGGCGTGCGGGTGTTCCGTGGCGGGACCGCCCAGCCCGGCGTGCTGGTGGCCGCTGAGCGGCTGGGCCGGCACCCCACAACCCTGCACGTCCGCCCTGCGCCACGGCTGCCCATCGAGCACTTCATGGGGTTCAAGATGAGCGGCCTGGGCCGGGCACACGCGCGGCCGGTGCCAGGCTGACGGCCGAGCCGACGGCACCCCCATGGGTCGGCGTGGACGCCACGATCGGCCGCCCGCCAGCTGACGGGCCGCCCCCCGCGCAGCCCGCCCAGCCCGAACCGCGGGCGGCCGCCCGAGCCCCCGGCGCAGGACTGCGAATCATTCCGCCGATCTTCGACGTGCCGCCGTTGGAATATTCCAGCCGCACAGGAAGCAACCGGACACGCTGAGTATTTTTGCGTATGGTGACCGATGGACGAGTCGACCCATGGCCGACTCGAGCTCGTCAAACAGCTGTGACGGTGTCTTCGAAGCGATGATGCGGAATCGAGGGGAAATGATGAATCGATCGTACGGCGACGGCCGGACAGTGGCCGGGCTGGTGGCCGGGCTGCTCGTCCTGGCTGCGGGGGCCGCCGTGGCCGCCCCGCTGCGGGTGACGGCCATCCAGCGGGTGCAGGGGCGGGACATCCCGTTCGAGGTCACCAACGGCCAAGAGACCCAGCTCCGCGCCATCGCTGAGGACGGCGAGTGCGGCAACGCCTACCGCTACCGCTGGGACAAGAACGGCGACGGCGACTACGGCGATCCCGGCGAAGACTGGGTGAACGTCAACGGCAACGGCTTCTTTGCCGCCCTGCCATCGACGATGAACTACCCCAACGTCGAGGGGAACACCCTGCGCTTCCCCAAGGTGCAGGTGCTGTGCGGCGACGAGCAGGTCACCGCCACCATGCCGGTGATGCAGCGCGTCGAGCGCATCTGCTCGGGCTACCCCGTCGAAGAGCGCTGCAACGGCGATGAGAACATCCGCCTGACCCGCAAGCTCTACGCCGACTGGGCGGTGGATCGCGCCCTCTGGTACATGTTCCGCCAGTACACCCACAGCGCGGACGACGGCCAGGGCCACGCCACCCACACCTGCTACTACACCGCCGGCTCCGCGCGGCACTTCATGTCCCATGGGCACACGGTGCTGGCGTTCATGCGCCGCGGCCACGGCCACGGGCCCAACCGCGACGAGGACCCCTACTACCGCCACCTGACCAAGTGCGGCGTGAACGCCACGCTCACCACCTTCTCGATGGTGAACGGGCCCGACTTCAACGACACCGCGGCCCGCGGCCTCGACAACCAGTACATCACGTACACCAACGGCAAGTTCAACGTGGACGCCTACACGCCCACGTACGGCGCCACGGCGTGGGCCGAGCCCATCGGCCAGTTTGGCGCCGGCGACTACGTCGCCGAGGCGGGCCGGGCCGGCGTGTTCGGGCGCCGCCTGGACGAGATCGCCCAGGACCTCGCCGACGGCCTCGTGCACTGCGCGGGCCCCAACGGCGGCTGGTACTACACCTGCAACGGCAACGGCGGCGACGCCTCGACCAACGGCTGGGCGCCCGAGGCCCTGCGCCTGCTGGAGCGTAAGTACGGCGTCGACACGTACGACTGGGCCAAGAACAACCAGCGCAACTGGCTGGGCCAGTACTGCGCCAACGGCTCCTGCAGCTACCACGGCGGCGGCCCGAAGCTGAGCGGCAACGCGCTGGTGGGCTACGGCTGGGTCGACAACCAGCAGTTCGACGCCGGCCCCCACGCCGCCAACCACCTGCGCCACTTGACGTCGGTCGCGAGCATCATCGGCAACGGCGCCTGGGGCAGCTACGACGCGAACTATCACGGCCTGTACTACCTGTACGCGTCCACCAAAGGCCTGCGGTCCTTCGCGCCCGAGATCAAGTACCTGCCCAACGGCAGCGACTGGAACGCCCTGGTCACCCGCAACCTGCTGCGCCGCCAGGAGGCCGACGGCTCCTTCAACTGGTCCGGCGGCTGGCCCTGGGGCGGCTCCATCGCGCGGCCCTCGCGCACGGGCATGATCACGCAGATCATTCAGAGCTGGCTGGAGGCCGTGGCCTACGCCCGCGCCATCCCCGAGCTCGCCGGCCCCGGCATCCCCATCACCTTCGACCACAGCTGGTCCTACATCCAGGACCCGCTGGTCAGCATCGACCGCTACTGCTGGATGGTCACCGCCGATCCGCCGGCCGCTGATCAGGCCGACGACGCCGCCAACTGGGACTTCTGTACCGACGACCTCAACGAGACCTTCGAGTACGCCTACGACATCGATCTGGACTGGGGGCAGGTGGAGCGCCGCCCCGCCACCCTGGGCGTGCGCGACTCCGAGGGCCGCTGGGTCTTTGACCAGGACAGCGTCGAGATCAAGCTGAGCCTGCTCAACCACAAGCCCGTCATCGTGGCCCACCCGGACGGCCAGAACGCCACCTACCGCGGCTACCTCGGCACCAACATCGTGATGGACGGCCGCGCGAGCTACGACATCGACACCCTGCACGACGTGTTCCCCGGCGACGGCGAGCGCCCCCGCGGCATCGTCGACCGGGTCACCAGCATCCACTTTGACCTCAACCTGGACGGCGACTACGACGATCCGGGCGAGGACGGCACCAACGGCCCCGTCACCTTCATCCCCAATGAAAACATGGACTTCCGCGAGGGCGAGATCTTCGCGGTGCCCATGCGCGTCTGCGACGACGGCCAGTGGAACGGCGAGTGCTACGACGGCCCCGGCGTGGACTGCACCGAGTGCGCCTTCGGCTCCGCCGCGGTGCTCATCGTGGTCAACCGCGAGCCGCCCACCATCGACATCGGCACCTGCGACGCCAACGGCCAGAACTGCGAGCCCTACATCGCCGACGGCTTCGGCGGCGTGCCCATCGACCTGGGCGGCACCCGCGATCCCGAGGGCGTGCTCGGCATCTTCTACAGCTACGAGCTGCTCGAGGGCAGCGGCGAGATCGTGCTGGCGCCCGAGTTCCGCAACAACCCCGACGACATGGGCCCGACCTTCACCTACGTGCCCGATCCCGACGGCCCCCGGGTGGACCGCATCCTGGTCACCGCCACCGACTTCGCCGGCCTGAGCAGCCAGGCGGTCATCCGCGTGGTGGTGCCCAACGCGCCGCCGATCATCGACGACTTCGACCTGGCCTTCGATCCCCAGCCCCCCGTGTTCAACGGCACCCGCGTCGAGAACCTGGGCAACGGCTGGTACCGCCTGGTGGTGGACGCCGATCCCAACCAGGACTGGGCCGTCAGCGCCACCGTCGCCGCCCACGATCCGGGCAACGACGCGCTGACCTACGAGGTCGACGTCGACGGCAACGGCCGCTTCGACATCGAGGGCGGCAGCGACCAGCCCACCTTCGGCGTGTTCCAGCTGCCCGGCGGCCGCGAGTACACCGCGGTGCTGCGGGTCACCGACGACGCCGACGCCGTCAGCGCGGAGCTGACCTTCGAGCCCCCGGCCAACAACCCCACCTTCCAGTACTTCTTCGACCTGGGCGGCGACGGCCGCTTCGAGGTCGCCGGTGGCGCCCAGAACACCTTCGACTTCCAGGCCCCCGCCGGCGCCGATCAGGTGCGCGTGGTGGGCAACATCGTCGACAGCAACGGCGAGGAGACCGGCTTCGACGTCACCGTCGAGCTCGAGAACGCCCCGCCCGTCTTCGAGGTCGCCCGCCTGCTGAGCCTCGACGGCTTCGGCGCCGTGGTCTCGGCCAGCGCCGTCGACCCCGACGGCGACCGCGTCACCTACACCTTCGACTGGGGCGACGGCAGCCAGCCCACCCGCAACCAGGGCGGCCTGGCCGATCACGACTACCCCGAGAACGTGTTCCGCCAGTACACCGTGCGCATCACCGCCGACGACGGCCGGGGCGGCACCGCCACCCGCGACGTGCTGGTGAACTTCCCCGAGCCGGCCGCCAACCGCGCGCCGACCATCGAGCTGGCGCGGGTCATCAGCAAGAACGGCTTCGAGGTGCTGCTGAGCGTCTCGGCGTCCGACCCCGATGACGACGCCCTCACCTTCACCATCGACTGGGGCGACGAGGCCGAGACCCGCATGCAGGGCGGGCTGGCCTTCCACGCCTACCCCGAGAACAACTTCCGCGCCTACACCATCCGGGTGCTGGTCGAGGACGGCCGCGGCGGCAGCGACGCCGCCGAGGTCCGCGTGGACTTCCCCGAGCCCGCCGCCAACCGCGCGCCGGTCATCACCGACGCGCAGATCCTCAGCCAGGAGGGCTTCCAGGTCATCCTGAGCGGCGCGGCCATCGACCCCGACGCCGACGACGTGACCCTGTCGGTCAACTGGGGCGACGGCAGCCCGGTGCAGGAGCTGGGCGGCGGCCTCGCGGCCCACACCTACCCCGCCGGCATCTTCCAGCAGTACACCGCCACCCTCATCGCCGATGACGGCCGCGGCGGCGTCGCCGAGCGCCCGATCGTCATCGAGTTCGAGGCCCCGCCGCCCAACGAGGCGCCGGCCTTCGAGTTCGCCCGCGTGCTCAGCAAGGACGGCTTCAACGTGGTCATCAGCGCCGCGGCGGTGGATCCCGAGGGCGACGCCATCACCTACACCGTCGACTGGGGCGATGGCAGCCAGCCCTCGCGCATGCAGGGCGGCATCGCCGATCACGACTACCCGGACGGCGCCTTCCGCGCCTACACCATCACCATCACGGCGGCCGATCCCGACGGCGGCGAGGCCGTCACCCAGATCGACGTCAACTTCCCGCGGCCGGCCGACAACCGCCCGCCGGCCTTCGAGTTCGCCCGCCTGCTCAGCCAGCAGGGCTTCGGCGTCGTGCTCACCGCCAGCGCGGTGGATCCCGACGGCGACGTCATCACCTACACCGTCGACTGGGGCGATGGCGGCGAGCCGACCCGCATGCAGGGTGGCCTGGCCGAGCACGCCTACCCCGACGGCCAGTGGGGCGACTACACCATCACCATCACGGCTGATGACGGCAACGGCGGCACCGCCCAGACCCAGGTGGCCGTGACGTTCGTCGAGCCGCAGCCGAACCGCGCGCCCGAGATCGAGGTCGCCCGCGTCCTGAGCAAGGACGGCTTCGACCTGATCGTGACGGCCTCCGCCAACGACCCCGACGGGGACACCCTGGTCTACGAGGTCGACTGGGGCGACGGCAGCCAGCCCACCGCCATGCGCGGCGGCCTGGCCGAGCACACCTACCCGAACGGCGTGTTCCGGCAGTACACGATCACGGTCAGCGTCACCGACGGCAACGGCGGCCGCGACACGGCCGAGGTGCCCGTGGACTTCCCCGCCCCGGCCGAGAACCAGGCGCCGGCCTTCGAGTTCGCCAGCGTCATCGAGAAGGTGGGCTTCGACATCGTGATCACCGCGGCCGCGGCCGATCCCGACGGCGACAACATCACCTACACCGTCGACTGGGGCGATGGCAGCGAGCCCACCGTCATGCGCGGCGGCACCGCCGGCCACAGCTACCCCGACGGCGTGTTCCGCGGCTACACGATCCGCATCACCGCGGCCGATGGGAACGGCGGCCAGGCCAGCCGCGATCTGGCGGTCAACTTCCCGGCCCCGGCCGAGAACGCCGCCCCGATCTTCGAGTTCGCCCAGGTGCTGTCGAAGGAGGGCTTCAACGTCGTCATCGCCAGCAGCGCCATCGACCCCGACAACGACGTGGTCAGCTACTCGGTCAACTGGGGCGACGGCAGCCCCGCGGCCGACCTGCCGGGCGGCGTGGGCGAGCACCTGTTCCCGGCGAACCAGTTCCGCGCCTACACCATCACGGTGACGGCGACGGACGGGAACGGCGGCGAGGCGCAGCGCCAGATCGAGGTCAACTTCCCGGCCCCGGCCGAGAACCGCGCGCCGGTCATCGAAGAGGTCCGCGTGCTGCCGCAGGGCGGCTTCGAGGTGCTGGTCATGGTCGGCGCTGCCGACGAGGACGGCGACGCCCTCACCTACACCTTCGACTGGGGCGACGGCTCGCCGCCCGAGTCCAACCGCGGCGGGCTGGCGGCGCACATGTACCCCAACGCCGTGTTCCGCGCGTACCAGATCACGGTCACGGTGGATGACAACCGCGGCGGCCGCGTGCAGGCCAACGACGAGATCGACTTCCCGGAGCCCGCGGTCAACGAGCCGCCGGTCATCGAGAACGTCGACGTGGACGTCGCCCCCGCGGGCGAGGTCACGCTGGCCGTGGACGCCTTCGACCCCGAGGGCGGCCGCCTGAGCTACCAGGTGCACTGGGGCGACGAGGCCGACGGCGCGATCCAGATGAACCTGGTCGCGGGCCTGGGGACGCACACCTACGCCTACCAGGGCGAGGACGCCGAGCCCTACGCCGGCTACGTCATCGTGGTGGATCAGCACGGCAACGAGACCCAGCAGGCCTTCGAGGTCACCATCCCCGACGCCCCGACCCAGGTGCGGGACTTCGCGGTGCAGGTCATCCGCGAGGGCACGGTGCTCATCACCATCGTCGCCGACGATCGCGACGGCAACGCCGGCCTCAGCTACGACTTCGACTTCGAGGGTGACGGCGTCTGGGACGTCGAGGACCAGGCCCGCGGGAGCATCGTGTACTCGTACCCGAACGCCGGGGAGTACACGGTCACCGTGCGCATCACCGATGCGTGGAGCGGCAACAGCGTCATCGACACCCGCCGCATCGTCATCGAGGAGTGGATCGCCGCCGACGGGGCGCCGGTCATCAACGACATCGACGTGATCGTCGGGCCCCGCGGCCGTGTGGATCTCACCGCGGACGCCTGGGATC
>JAUHVS010000821.1 GCA_030424955.1 bacterium
TGAGTTTCACGCGGTTGGCTCAACCCGAGCCACCCGCATGGGGGACGCCATGCTTCGTCTGATCCGCCTCGTCACGCTTGCCTTCGGCGCGAGCCTCCTCTTCAGCGCTTGCACGCAGGCCGACCCGAACTCCCCGGAGTACTGGATCGAGCGGCTGGCGACGGCGCAGCGCAAGGAGGCCATCCGCCGCCTGTCCGAGATGAAGAACGCCCCCGCTGCGGTCGACGCGCTGGTGGCGGCCTACAAAGACGGGCGGGACAAGTACGAGCTGATCGCCGCGCTCAGCCAGACCGGCGACACCCGCGCGGTGCCGGTGATGGTGGAGGCCCTGCAGGACACCACGGAGCCCAAGGCCGGCCAGCTCGCGGCCACCACGCTGCTCGACTGGAAGGCCGGCGCGGAGCACGGTGAGGCGTACCTCGCCGTGGCGGCCAACAAGTCCGCCCCCAAGGAGCTGCGCTACGGCGCCCTCCAGCTGCTGGCCGAGTACCCCCTGCCCAAGGCCGAGACGGTGCTCCTGCAGATCCTGCAGGGGGACCCCGACCTGCAGCCCATCGCCTTCAACGGGCTGGCGGCCGAGGCACTCGGCAAGCTGAAGAGCGAGAAGGCCGTGGACGGCCTGATCTACTGCATGTGGTTGGACGACCACCTGGGCCGCAACGAGGTCGGCAAGTGCCGCCTCGCCCTCAACCGCATCGGCAAGGCCAAGGTGCTGCCGAAGGTCATCGAGACCCTCGAGCGCAAGAACCGCCGGGTCGAGGCACGGGCCCGCAAGTTCAAGTTCCACGTCGGCGGCCTGATCGAGGCCAAGTCGGCGGAGCTGCTCAGCGACATGCCCTCGCCGGACGCCGTGGACGCCCTGGTCGCGGCGCTGAACAAGGTCGAGGAGCCGCCGGCCGCCATCATGCAGGATGCCAAGAAGGCCAACGCCTTCATCATGGGCAGCGTGCAGCGTGCGATCTCGACGGCCAACGCCCTGTCGGTCATCGGCGATGAGCGCGCCGTCGAGCCCCTGGTGGCCCTGGCGGGCGCCAAGGACAAGGCCCTGGAGTACAAGCTGGCCGGCGTGCAGCAGCTCGCCTTCCTGGGCAGCCCCAAGGCCATCGATCCGCTCCTCAAGCTGTTCGCCGACGAGCCCAGCAAGAACGACCCCGTCAGCCAGGGCTTCCGGGTGCAGGTGGCGCTCGCCATCGCCAACCTGATGGACGGCAAGGACGCCAAGGCGATGGCCGCGTTCGAGAAGGACATCGACAAGGTCATGGCCACCATCGACGGCTGGAAGACCGAGGCCGAGGCCAAGTTCAAGACCGCCGAGGGCAACGCCCAGCGCTCAATCGCGATGGACCTGCGCGGCTACAAGGACTGGCACAGCAACTACGCCGAGGTGAAGAGCAAGCTCGCCGCCCTGCGCGAGTGCGCCGATGACCCGATCTGCTGGGGCAAGAAGCTGGGCGAGAAGGACGTGGCGGTGAAGATGCTCGCTGGCTATCGCCTCGCGCAGATGACCGACGCCCGCAACGTCGCGTCCCAGCAGCTCATCGCCCACATCGGCGAGCCGGACCTCGCCGTCCGCAACGTCATCCTCTTCGGCCTCGACCGCGTGGGCGACGCCTCGCTGATCCCCGCCCTGGAGAAGGCGCGGATCGCCGACGCCGAGCGCGCCAAGAAGAACAAGATGTTCCAGGGCGCGGTGTACACGCTCGATCTCATGATCGCGAAGCTGTCCCACCAGCCCAAGGGCTGACCCGCCCGTCCCGCCGCCTCCTCCCGGGGCGCGAGCCTGCCAAGGTTGGCCCAGGAGGCCCCTGTGCCCGACGCCCTGACCGCCCCGCTGATCATCGAAGTCGTCACCGGCCTGCGGGCGGGTGAGCGCCTGACCGTCGCCCTGCCGGCGGTCGTCGGCCGCGGCGCGGACGCGCCCATTCCCCTGCCCGACAGCCACCTGAGCAGCGTGCACGGCGAGTTCGTGTGGCGCGACGGCGCGGTGCGCTACATCGACCGGGGCAGCAGCAACGGCTCGACCCACCGCCGCGGCAGCAGCGAGACGGCGCTGGCGGGGGTGGAGCGCGAGGCCGAGCTGTGGACGGGCGATCTGCTGTTCCTGGGCGACCTCGCCCAGCCCGTCATCCTGCGGGTGACCGTCCCCGAGCCCGAGCTCGGGCCGGCGGTGGCCGTGCGGCCCATCGGCGAGGTGGCCGACTTCACCGCGCGGGTCACCGCCGAGCCGTCCCGCCTCGCCACGCTCTACCGGCACATGACCGCCCTGGGGCAGTCCACCGATCTCGACGCCGTCCTCGAGACCGCCGCCCGGCTGGTCTTCGAGCTCCTGCCCAGGGCCACCCACCTGGCCGTCGCCCTCGCGGAGCGCGCGGGCCGCTTCCCCGTGGTGTACGCCAACGATCGCAGCGGGCAGCGCCCCGACATCGCCATCAGCACGACCTTGCTCCGCCGGGTGATCGAGGCCCGCGCCGGCCTGCTGTTCACCAACGCCGCCAGCGAGGTGTCGGGGGCGCAGTCGGTGATCGCCGCCGGCCTCGCCAGCACGCTGGTGGTGCCCCTGTGGACCGGCAACGACGTCCGCGGGGTCATCCAGGTCGACAACCGCGACGCCCCGGGGCTCTTCGA
>JAUHVS010000822.1 GCA_030424955.1 bacterium
CCGCGGACCCAGGACGCCCCCCCGCCTCACCATAGCGGGCCCGCAGGCGCTGCGAAATCAGCGCGCGCCTTCCGTGGATCAATTCATGGTCATTTGGGCTTGACGCGGCAATGGCATCGGCGCTTTCATACACAAGCGCCGAGAGCTACCTGCCCGTTCTCTCGGTGTGGCGTCCTTCGGGACGTCTCCCGTTCCGGTGGTACTGCCCGTAACCACCGGCATGTCGTAGCTTGCTACGGCATGTGCCCAGCCGGTGTCGAATGCCCGACGGCACCGGCGGCCACCCTCTTCGGAGGGTGGTGCCATGAACCCGGTCTGCCCGTCCGGACATGGCTTTACCCCCCAGGGGTGGTTCGCCACCATAACACCTGGGGGGTTTTTTTGTGTCTGCGGTCAGCAGATCACATTCATCACACTCGTCTCTTAAGTGACAGCGCCCAGGCGCCGCCGGCGAGGCCCGCCGGCAGCGGCGCACCTCGACGGCGGGGACGGATCAGCCGTCGGCCAGCTCGCCGGTCTGCCAGCCCTCGAACTGCTGCAGGAAGTCGCCGTCCCGGGTGGGCGCGGCCAGCCACTTGGGCAGCACCCCCAGCAGGTAGGTGCTCTCGAACTGCAGCCAGATGCTGGCGTCGGGGCCGCGGGTGGGCGCCTCGCCCGCCGCCGTGGCCCGGGCGTGGCCCGTGGCGCTCACGCCGTGGGGCGTGAGGTACGGCGTGTAGCTGAAGGCGCCGGTCTGGTACGGCCCCGTGTTCGAGGGCGTGGCGATGACCGCGTTGAACTCGATGGCGCTGTTGCGGTGGAAGAAGGGCGGCCGGAAGGTGTGCTCCGTGGCGTCCCAGCGGCCCAGGAACACGCCCACGTCGATGGCGTTGCGGCCGTGGGTGTCCATCGGGCAGGTCAGCACCGTCAGCAGCGACGGATCGGGGTGGTCGAAGCTCACCGAGCCCAGGCTGTTGAAGTCCCGCAGGTCGTACTTGAAGGGCGCGTAGGTGCCGTGCCAGGCCACGACGTCGAAGGGCGACCACGGCGAGACGGTCTCGAAGAAGCGCCCGGCCTGCTTCACCACGATGCGGGTGGGCTCCGGGCGATCTTCGTAGTGGGCCACGGGCGCCTTGAAGTGGCGCTCGTCGGCCATGCCGTTGGCGCCCACCGGGCCCCGCTCGGGCAGCTGGAAGTGCCCCTCGAACAGCTCCGCCGCGAAGCCATGCACCGGGCCGTCGGGCACCTGCACCGTGAAGCGCAGGCCCCGGGGCAGCAGCAGGATCTCGCCGGGGCCGGCGCTCAGCCAGCCCAGCTCGGTGCGCACCACCAGCGTGCCGGTGTGGGGGGCGAGCAGCAGGTCACCGTCGATGTTGGCGAAGACGCGGTCCATGTCGCGGTCGGCGCCGAAGACGTGCACGGCCATGCCGCGCTTGAGGGCGGGATCGCCCGCGCCCGCGAAGGTCTGCATGCCGTCGAGCCAGTCGGTGCCGGCCGGCGGCGGGGGGGCGGGGGCGTAGCGCAGGGCCTCGGGCGTAGGCACGGCGTCGTCGAAGCGGCTGGTGAAGTCGGGGGGCGGCGCGGCCATGGGCTCAAAGCGGCCCGAGTGGATGGCCGGGCGCAGGCGGTACAGCCAGGTGCGGCGGTTCAGCGCGCGGGACACCGTGAAGCCGGTGCCGTTGATCTGCTCGGCGAACAGCCCGTAGGGCGGCCGCTTGGGGCCATTCTGGCGGGTGGGCAGCGCGCCGGGGCGGGCCTCGCTCGACAGGGCGTTGCCGAAGCCGCGCTGAGTCGCGAAGGGCATCAGGGGGGCGGGGCTCGATGACATGAGGACCTCCAGGGCGTGGCGCAGGGCGGCGTGGTCGGCGGGGTACAGGGCGTGGGCGTCGCCGGGCTCGGTGTGGGCGTGCACCTGGGCGCCGGCCTGACGCAGCCGGTCGGCGGTGTGGGCGAAGGCGTCGGCGGGGATCCAGCGGTCGCCCTCCGAGCGGCTGAGGTGCACCGGCACGCCCGGCAGCGGCCCCTCGCCCGCCGGCTGCGGGGAGGCCGCCCCCGAGCAGGCGATGACGGCGCCGGGC
This sequence comes from bacterium, assembly GCA_030424955.1. GTDB lineage: Bacteria > Myxococcota_A > Bradymonadia > UBA7976 > UBA1532 > JACKDL01. Next base: position 2,058 of record JAUHVS010000822.1, read on the forward strand.
CGGTGGCCGCGGCTCAGCAGCCAGGTGAGGATCAGGCACGCCCCCTGGCTGAAGCCGGCGAGCACCACCCGCTCCGGGGGCAGGCGGGCGGTGAGCTGGGCCCAGGCGTCGTCGAGGGCGGCGAGGGCGTCGCCGATGGCCGGCTGGTTTTCGGCGATGGGGGCCAGAAAGCCCTTTGGATACCAGGTGTTGTCGGTGGCCTGCGGGGCCCACCAGGCGAGCCCGGCCCCCCCGGCGACGGCGCGCAGGCGGGCCAGCAGGGCGTCGCTGGTGCTGCCGCGGCCGTGCACCACCAGCACGGCGCCGTGGGCGGCGTCGAGGGGGGCGCCGGCGGTGGCGAGGGCGGCGCGGTGGTGGCCCGTGGCGCGGCCCGGGCGGCGGCGGTGGTCGCGGCTGGGGCGGCGGCCGTGCCAGGCGTCGTCGAGCAGCTGAGAGAACAGGGCGGCGGTGAGCGGGCGCGGGTTGGGGTAGGGGGCGGTGGTGGCGCGGGCTACCACCTGGGGCAGCGCGGCGTGGGCGACCTCGAGGGCCTTGAGGCTGGCGGGCAGCCCCCAGCGGGTGAGCCG
>JAUHVS010000823.1 GCA_030424955.1 bacterium
CCCGGCTGCTCACCCGCTGATCGTCTGCAACAAGATGCAGAGCGGCGCGGCTGAAATCAGCAAGGCCGACTTCGAGGCTTCGATCGAACGCAAGATCAACTTCCAGATCCCGTTCGACCAGAAGGCTGCCGCCAACGCTGCCAAGCTTGGCCAGACCTTCATCGAAGCCAACAAGGGCTCCAAGACGGTCAACCCCATCCGCGAGATCGCCAGCATGATCGTCGGCGTGGGCGAAGATGGCGGTGCGAGCATCGAGGAATCCGGCAAGAAGGGCTCCGTGCTTGGCGGTTTCGACCTCAAGTCGCTTCTCGGTGGTTCCACCAAGAAGGCCAAGGCCGCCGAACCGGCCGAATAAGATTGCGGCAGGCGGGCAGGGCCTTCCCCTTGCCCGCCAACCGCTGGCGCAATGACGGACTAGTGAAAGAAGGATCGCCATGAGCATCATCCAGCTCCTGCTTATTGCCGGTGGCCTCATGGGCCTGATGATCCTGGGCTACATGCTGCTGAACGGCAGCTCGCCGGCCAAGGAAGGCCAGCGACGCCTGGAGGCGGTGCGCTACCGCCACTCGGAAAACACCAAGGACAAGGTCGAAAGCCAGCTGAAGAAGGCGATCGCCGCGCGCAAGCCCAAGCAGTTCTCGCGCGCTGGTGCCAGCTCGCGTTTGGAAGCCCTGCAGCTGCGCCTCGAGCGCACCGGCATGGGCTGGACCCTGTCGCAGTACCTCTACGCCTCGCTGGGTCTCGGCCTGCTCGTCACGGCCCTGCTCTATTTCAAGAGCGGCGCGGCCCTGATGTCGCTGGGCGTCGGCGTGCGGGTCATCAAGGGCGACCAGACCGGCTACGCCTACACCGAGGAGCTCACCCGCCAGGCGGTGTGCGACGCGGCGGGCACGGCGGCGCTGGTGGCCTCGGGCCCCTCCCGCGAGGCGCCCACGGCCTTCGAGGTGCGGCCCACCCCCGACCGCTACGCCGTCAAGCTGCCCTGGGCCGACGTGGGCATCGAGCGCAAGATGCCCATCCTGTCGCGGCTCAACGCGCTCGCCTTCGCGGGGGATCCGCGCATCCAGAAGGTGCAGGTGGGCTTCGCCGACGGCGACGGCGCGGTGCTGGTGGTCGACAGCGACGGCCGCATGAGCTTCGACCGGCAGCCCATGGCGCGCATCCACGTGTCGTGCACGGCGGAGGACGGCGGGCGGCGCGAGTCCAACGGCATGAACCTGGCGGGGCGCGAGGGCTTCGAGTTCTTCGACGACGCCCGCATCGAGAAGGTGGCCCGCGAGGCGGTGGCCCGCACCACCTTCCTGTTCGAGGCCACCCCGGCGCCCGCGGGCGCCATGCCGGTGGTGCTGGCCGCGGGCTCGTCGGGCATCTTGCTGCACGAGGCCATCGGCCACGGCATGGAGGCCGACTTCAACCGCAAGGGCATCTCGGTCTACGCCGACAAGCTCGGCAAGGTCATCGCCCCCAGCGACATCACCATCGTCGACGACGGCACCCAGCCCAGCCAGCGCGGCAGCATCAACGTGGACGACGAGGGCAACCTGGGCGAGCGCACGGTGCTGGTGGAGCAGGGGGTGCTGCGCACCTACATGCACGACCGCATCAGCGCCCAGCACTACAAGGTGGCCCCCACGGGCAACGGGCGCCGCGAGAGCTTCCGCAGCCCGCCGCTGCCCCGCATGCGCAACACCTACATGCTGCCGGGGCCGCACGACCCCCAGGCCATCATCGCGTCGGTGAAGCGCGGCGTGTACGCCGAGACCTTCACCAACGGGCAGGTCATGATCGGGGCGGGAGACTTCACCTTCTACATCAAGACCGGCTACCTGATTGAGGACGGCAAGCTGACCCGCCCCATCAAGGACACCAACATCATCGGCAACGGCCCGCAGGTCCTCGAGAAGACCGACATGGTGGGCAACGACTTCCGCTTCGACGACGGCGGCTGGACCTGCGGCAAGGACGGGCAGTCGGTGCCCGTCAGCCTGGGCATGCCCACCGTGCGCGTCAGCGAGATCACCGTCGGGGGGGTGAACCCGTGAGCCAGCCCAGCACCGCCCGTCCCAGCCTCGACACGCTCTTGGCCCAGGCCCACCAGGCCGCCGAGCAGGTGCTCGCCGCCGGCGCCGACGCCGCCCAGGTGGGCGTCAGCCGCTCCCGCGGCGTGGACGTGGAGTGGCGCGACGGCCGCCTCGAGCGGGTGCAGGAGCGCACCCAGCGCAGCCTGTCCGTCGAGGTCTACGTGGACGGCCGCTTCAGCGCCTCCAGCACCAACGATCTGCGGCCCGAGGCCCTCAAGGCGTTCTTCGCCGAGGCCGTGGCCAACACCCGCATGCTGGAGCCCGATCCGCACCGCCAGCTGCCCGATCCGGCCTGCTACGCCGGCCGCGCCGACGTGGATCTGGAGGCCCTCGATCCCACCTACGACGCGGTGACGCCCGAGGACCGCCGCGCCCTCGCCCAGCAGCTCGAGGCCCAGGTGCGCGCCCACGGCGGCGCCCTGCCCATCGTCAGCGTGGCGAGCGGGGTCAGCGACACCTTCGGGCAGAGCGCCCGGGTGCACACCAACGGCTTCGAGGGCGCCCGCGGCGGCGCCGGCGACGCCATCAACCGCCTCCTGCG
>JAUHVS010000037.1 GCA_030424955.1 bacterium
CCTGACCCTGTTCACCGGGCCGGGCGAGGCGTTCCCCGAGACCATGGGCGGCGGCTACCCGGGCAAGGGCAGCGTGTGGAACCCGGTGGTGGGCGACGTGCAGCGCCACCGCGTGGACTACCTGTGCGGGGCCGACGGCCTGCCCGTCGAGGGCGGCGACCAGCCCTGCATCGTCAAGCCCGACCAGACCGCGCCGCCCGACTGGAGCAACACCCCGGACGGCCCCTACGTGTACGCGCGGGTGCCCGGCACGCTGCCCTTCTACATCGGGCTGGGCGGCGACTTCCTGGGCTACATGGTGCCGGCCTACGACTACGTGGCGGGGCCGCCGCTGACCTCGGCGCCGGGGGACCACTACGAGGAGACCAACTCGGTGGGCGGCGACATCAACCAGGACTGGGAGCGCTTCCTGGACCTCGCCATCGAGCAGATCCGCGACATGTGACCTGCGTGTCCCATGTGGCCGCGGGGTCCGAGACGCAGCGTGTCACAGGGGCGCGCAGCCCCGCAGCGCCTGGGGCCAAAGCGGTTGGCCCGGATCGTGAAATGTCTCCCTGGCAGACCACCTGGGGAGAAGCTGATGCGCCTGGTCACTCCGCTCGCCACCACCGCCCTCGCCGCCACCGCGCTGCTCGCCTGTGCGCCCGCCGAGCTCGGCTCGACCGCGGGCGACAGCAAGCCCGCCGCCGAGACCTTCTCGCCGAAGATCCGCAACGGCACCCGCACGCCGACCGCGGTGGGGCTGAGCGCGGGCCAGCAGCTGGCCATCGGCTGGCTGCACACCGAGCCCCGGGCGGCGGCGCGCTTCTGCACCGGCACCCTGATCGGGCCGCGGATCGTGGCCACCGCCCAGCACTGCACCGAGGGCCAGCGGGTGGGGGACTTCGGCTTCGGCGTGGGCCTGGAGCCCACCGCGCCCCGGGCCACCTTCAACGTCACCGCCTTCTATGAGCACCCGTCGCGGGACGCGGCCATCCTCATCCTGGATCGCGACGCCACGGCTGTGGTGCCCGAGATCGAGCTGATCGCCGCGAACACCGCGGATCCGAGCGGCCTGGTGGGCCGCACCGTCGAGGCCGGCGGCTACGGCGACACCTTTGACGCCAACCGCACCGGGCGCTGGTTCGCGGCGCTCAAGCTCATCGACGTCGACAGCCGCTTCGTGGTGGTGGACGGCCAGGGCCAGCGGGGCATCTGCTTCGGTGACTCGGGCGGCCCGGTGATCGACGAGAGCCTGTGGGGCGCGCCGGCGGTGCTGGGTGTGGAGAGCTACGGCGACGAGGACTGCCTGGGGGTGGACCACCTGACCCGCCTCGACGCGATCTACCCCTGGATCGTGGACGTGACGGCGGGCGTGCCCGGCGGCCTGCTGGCCCCGGGCGTTCAGGTCGAGCCCGAGCCCGAGCCCGAGCCCGAGCCCGAGCCCGCTCCGGCGGATCCTTGCGGCGGCCTGACCTACGAGGGCACCTGCGCCGGCGACACCGCGCGCTGGTGCAGCGACGGCGAGATCCGCAGCCGCGACTGCGCCACCCAGGGCCAGACCTGCGGCTACGCGGGCGCCGATCTGGGCTACTACTGCGTGGAGCGCCCGGCGCCGGAGCCGGAGCCCGAGCCCGAGCCGGTGTCGCTGTGCCCCGGCCTGGGCTACGAGGGCACCTGCGACGGCCGCGTGGCGGTGTGGTGTGACGGCGCCACCGAGCGCCGGGTGGACTGCGGCCAGTACAACGCGCGCTGTGGCTGGGCGGGCCCCAGCTACGGCTACTACTGCGTGCGCTGAGGGGCCGCGCGGCGAGGGGGCCCGCGCCCCAGCGCGCCCGTCAGGGGTTCAGGGCGAGCAGGCTGCCGTTGAGCACGGTGGCGAAGCTCACCCAGGCCAGGTAGGGCGCCAGCATCCAGGCCGCCGGCCGGTCCAGCGGCCAGAAGCGCCGCAGCGTCCAGGCGATGGCCGCGGCCATCACCACGATGATCCCCAGGGCCGCCGCGAGCTGCTCGGCGCCGAAGAACACCGGCGTCCAGACGGCGTTGAGGGCCAGCTGCACGCCGAACCAGGTCAGCGCGCCCCGCGCCGCGGGGGCCTGGGCCCCGTCCCGGGCGCCCACGCGCCACACCCGCCACGCCGCCAGCCCCATCAGCGTGTACAGGGTGGTCCACACGGGCGCGAACACCCACGACGGCGGGTTGAAGGGCGGCTTGACCAGCCCCGCGTACCAGCTCCCCTGGCCGGGGTCGGTCACCAGCGCGCCGGCGACGCCGGCGGCCTGGCACAGCAGCACCAGCCCCACCGCCACGGCGGCGGACTTCCTCTTGGACGGCATCAGATCTCGCTCCCAATCCCGCGCACCGCGCGCGCGTGTGTGGCCAGACGGTCCGTCGACGGGCCCACCCGGTCGAGGGCGCTCGTCGAGGCGCCGCGCCGACGGGATGTCTGGCGGGGGGCGGGGGTCGCGGCCCCTCGCGGGGCGCCGGGGCTAGCCCTGGACGGCGCGGGCCTCGGGGGGCAGGGCTGAGCCCGCCTCATCCAGGAGCGCGGCGGCCTCGTCGCGCAGGGCGTCGTCGTCGCCCTCGCCCTGCAGCTCCCGGGCGGTGGCGAGCAGCAGCAGCACCAGGGCCTCGAGCTGGGCGTGGTCGAAGTGCCCCGGGGACGCCGAGGACAGCCCGGTGAGCTGGGCCTCGGCGGCCTCGGTGTTGCCCTCCACCAGACACACGATGGCGTCGATGACGCTCAGCCAGTCGGTGGGCGACGGCAGCGCGCGCTCCAGGGCGGCGCGGGCCTGGCGCAGCACCTTGGCCGCCGGGGCGGCGTCGAGGCTCGCCTGCCACAGGCGCAGGGCGCGCACGGCGCAGATGCGCGCGTGCAGCAGGGCGAAGGCGCGGGCGGTCTCGCGCCGCGCGAGGAAGGGGCGCAGCACCTCGTCGCGGCGCAGGGCGTGCAGGCCCTGCTCGGCGGCCATCAGATCCCCGCTGGAGAAGGCGGCCAGGGCGCGGCACAGGGCCTGCTCCACGTGGGGCAGGGCCTGGGGGGTGGGCGGCAGGCTGCGGGCGGCCTCATCGAGCAGGCGCTGGGCGGCGTTGGGCTCGCCGGCCTCGATGTGCACCCGGGCCTGGAGCACGCAGGCGCGGGCGCGCAGGCCCAGCAGGCCGCGGCGGCGGGCGTCCACCACCAGGGTGCGCCCGGCGGCGCGGGCGGCGTCCACCCGGCCGCGCTCCAGGGCGACCTCGGCCAGATCCAGGCGCAGGCGCAGGCCGCCCAGGTCGTGGGCGGCCAGGTGCTCGGCCCGGGGGAGCGCGGCGCGCAGGGCGGCGTCGGCCTCGGCGAAGCGCCCCTGGGCGCGCAGCACGGCGCCCCGAGCGATGGCGAAGGAGACGTGGCGGGTGTCGGCCTCGCCGATGCCGTAGGCCTCGACGGAGTCCACCAGCCGCTGGGCCTCGTTGAGCGCGCGGCGGCTGTGGGTGCCGGCCAGCAGCCGGCCGCGGATCAGCCGCGCCGTGCGGGTGTCGCTCTCGCCCAGCATCTGCTCGGCGCGGCCGGGATCGAGGGGCAGCAGCAGGTCCGCCAGGGGCACCTGGGCGTTGCCCGGCAGGTCGTGGGCGGCGCGGGCGAAGTCGGCCAGGTTGCCGGCCATGAGGTAGAGCTGGCAGCGCCGGGCGCGCCAGCGCAGGCCCTCTTCCGGAGACAGGTTGGCGACGTCCTCCAGGGCGGTGGCGGCGGCCAGGTAGCGGCCGGCCAGGGCCAGGCTGTCGGCCATGAGCACCAGCAGCTTCACCTGGTCGTCGTGGTCCCGGGCGTCGCTCAGGGCGAGGCTCAGCAGATCGGCCGCGCGGGCGTGGGCGTTGCGCTCCCGGGCGCGCAGGGCCTCGGCGCGGGCGAAGGCCGCCGCGTGCTGGGGCTGGCCGGCCTGCTGCCAGTGGTAGCGCAGATCGAAGGCCGAGCCGTCCTCGACCTGGAAGGCCCGCGCGAGGCGCAGGTGCAGGGTGCGGGTGGCGTCGGGGTCCATGCCCTGCTTGGCCACCTGCATCAGGCGGGTGTGCACGGGCACGGCGTCCAGGTGGCCCTCGATGTCGACCTCGGTGCGCACCAGATCGACGGCGTCCAGCGCCTGCAGGGCGGCGTACAGGCCATCGGCGCCCAGGTCGCAGGCGCGCTCCAGCACCCGCCCCGACACCGGGCGCGGGCACAGGCAGATGGCGCCGAGCACCTGCTGGGCGTCGGGGCTCAGCCCCTCGATGCGCCGGGCGACGGCCTCCTCGAAGGTGGGCGCCGCGCCGTCGGGCTCGCGGGCGAGCTGCGCCACCATCTCGGCGACGAACAGGGGCACGCCGCCCGTCTGCTCGTGCACGTGATCGGCGATCCAGTTGGGGGCGGCGGGCACCACGGCGGTGAGCAGCTGGCGGGTCTCGTCGGGCTCGAAGGGCTCCACCAGCAGGCGCTGGGCCCGGGGGTGGCCCATCACCAGCTCCAGGAAGGCCGAGATGCGGCTGGGGCGCTGGACGGCGGCGCCGCGCACGGTGAGCAGCAGCAGGATCGGGGGCAGGCCGCCGCCGGCCATGAGCTCCTCGAGGGCGTCGAGGGTGGCCTCGTCGGCCAGGTGCAGGTGCTCGACGCACACCACCAGCAGGCGCTTCTCGGCCAGGCCCGCCAGCAGGATGCGCAGCCCGAGGCCGGGGCGCTCGCCCGGCTCGCCGTGCTGGTCCACCGGCAGCAGCTCGCCCAGGAAGGTGAAGCCGTTGATGAGGCCGCCGCGGATGTGGCTGGGCATGCGCCGCATGAGCCGCGCCGTCTGCTTGCGGTAGGCCTCGGCCAGCCGCTCCACCACGGTGTCGAGGCCGCGCAAGGGCACGTGATCGCGGTGCACGCAGGCGCCGGTGAAGGCGCTGGCGGCGTAGATGGGGGCCTCGCGGGAGAAGTGGTCCACCAGGGCGGTCTTGCCCGAGCCGCCCGGCCCGTCGATGACCACGATGCGGCCCTCGCCCTGGCGCACGTCCTCGAGCTGGTCGTACAGGAAGCGCCGGGGCCCGCGGCGGCCCACGAAGTCGAAGGCGCGGGGCCCGAACAGGCTGGCCTCTTCGCCCAGCGCCTCGAGCACCTCGACGGCCGACGGGCGGTCCTCGCGGTTCTTGTGCAGCAGGTCGAGGCACACGGCGGCGAGCTGGGGGTCGGTGGCGGGCACCCGCGGCAGGATGTCGGGCGGCGGCTGGCTGCGGTGGGCCTCGATGACCGTCGCGCTCTCGCCCTCGAAGGGGGGCGTGCCCACCAGCAGCTCGTAGAGCACCACGCCGGCGGCGTACAGGTCGGTGGCGGCGTCCACGTCGCTGCTGTGGCTCTGCTCGGGGCTGAAGTAGGTGCTGGTGCCGAACACCTGGCTGAGGCTCTGGCCCTCTTTGCCGGGCAGGGTCTCTTTGACGATGCCGAAGTCCACCAGCTTGACGGTGCCGCCGTGGTCGACGAGCACGTTGCTGGGCTTGATGTCGCGGTGGATGCAGCCGTTGTCGTGCAGGTAGGCCAGGGCGCGCATGAGCCCCACGAAGGCCTGGCGCACGCGGATGAGCCGCTGGGGCTCGCAGAGCACGGCGGGATCGGTCATCACCCGGTTGTGCCCGTTGACCCACACGTACAGGTCGGCGCCCTCGATGAGCTCCATGGTGAAGAAGTAGCAGCCGGCCTCGACGTGCAGGTCGTGCAGCTTCACCAGGTTGGGGTGGTTGAGCCGGGCGACGGCGCGGAACTCGCGCTTGAAGTAGTGCAGCGCGCGGGGGTAGGTGAACTTCAGGATCTTGAGGGCCAGCTCACGCCGGGTCACCGGGTCCCACACCCGGTAGACATCGCCCATGCCACCGCCCCCGACGGTGCTGCGCACCTCGTAGCGTCCGATGGTCTTCGGCAACTCGCCTGCCACGCTGTCCCCCCGCGATCGCGCCCAGCATACTCCGGGGGGACCAGGGGCACCAACTGCGCCGTTTCTTACCACCCGACGGGACGCCGTGCGCGGTGGGGCCGGCGGCGGCGTCGGTTGTCACCGCGCGCCCGGCCGGGCAGCCTGCGGGCCGAGTGGCCCACTCACAGGAGGCAGCGGTGTCCCAGCTCGATGACTTTGAGAGCGTCTTCCGCGCCGCGGTGCGGGCGGTGTACGCGCCGAGCCCGGTGACCCTGGCGCGGGTGCTGGTGGTGACGGATCTGCAGGCCGTGCGCGCCGACGCCTACGGCGATCGCGCCCGCACCTTCCTGGCGGGGGCCCTGGGCAGCCGGCCGGTGCGCTGGCGCGTGACCAGCGCCGAAGAGGCCGTCACGGTGGGCGATCTGCTGGCGCTGGTGGACAGCGAGCGCCCCGACCTGGTGGTGACCTACCGCAACCTGCACAGCAGCGCGTGGCGCTGGCCCTACACCCTGGGGGATCACGTCGAGGTGCTCACCCAGGTCACCGACGTGCCCGTGCTGCTGCTGCCTCGGCCCGAGCACAGCGCCCTGGAGACCGGCGTGGCCCACACCGACACCGTGATGGCGGTGACCGACCACCTGGCGGGCTCGCCGCGGCTCATCGACTGGGCGGTGGCGTTGACCCACGACAGCGGCCACCTGTGGCTGGCCCACGTCGAGGACGCCACGGTGCTCGCGCGCTACCTCGACATCATCGGCAAGCTGCCTGGCATCGACACCCAGGCCGCCGGCGAGGCGATCCCCGCGCGGCTGCGCAAGGAGGCCACCGACTACATCGAGTCGGTGCGCGGCGTGCTCGCCGCCAGCCACCGTGAGCTGGACGTGCGCGCGGTGGTCACCGAGGGGCGCCACCTGGCGGTCTACAAGGGGCTCGTGACCGATCACGGGGTGGATCTGCTCGTGTTCGACACCAAGGACGACGCGCAGGTGGCCATGCACGGGCTGGCCTACCCGCTGGCGGTGGAGCTGCGCGGCACCCCGCTGTTGATGCTGTGAGGGGGCCCGCCGTGACCGAGCCCGCGCCGACCGTGCCCACGCTGATCCACGCGGCTGTGACCGAGGAGGCCCTGTCTTGACCCCGCTGCTCGCGAGCCCCGAGGCGGCCGCCCACGCCCACCCCGTGCCGCTGTGGACCACGCTGGTCTTCGCGGCGGTGCTGCTGGGCCTGATCGGCTGCCTGGCCTTCGAAGAGAAGATCCACGCGAAGAAGTCGGTGATCGCCGGCGCCTTCGCGGTGCTGAGCCTGCTGCTGGGCGCGGCCTTCGACCTGCTGCCCGTGGGCCCGGTGGTCAACGTGTTCGGCGAGGCGCTGGCGGTGCCGGTCTACGTGCAGGGCGTGGACTGGAGCGTCATCGCCATCATCCTGGGCTCCAGCGTGTTCGTGGACGTGGTCAGCCGCACGGGCCTGTTCACCTGGATCGCCCTCAAGCTCACCAAGCGCTCGGGCGGCGATCCGCTGAAGCTGCTGTGGTCGTATGGCCTGATGACGGTGGTGTTCAGCGCGGTGCTCAACAACGTGACCGCCATGATCATCGTGGGCAGCCTGAGCGCGGTGTCGCTGGAGCGCCTGGGCCGCCGGGACCGGCTGCTGGGGTTCCTGGTGGTCGAGGGCCTGCTGACCAACGTGGGGGGCCTGCTGACCCTCATCAGCTCGGTGCCGAACATCATCGTGGGCACCACGGCGGGCATCGGCTTCGGGGCCTTCCTCGCCGCGGCCGCGCCCTTCGTGGTGTTGGCCACCGGGCTCACGCTCTGGATGGGCGCGCGGCTGTTCAAGGTCGAGGGCCTGGCCACCGAGGCGGCGCGGGCGGCCGCGGAGGCCCAGGTGGCGGCCTTCGACGAGAACGACGGCGTGCCCTCGCGGGGCGGCTTCATCTTCGGGGCGGTGATCACCGGGCTGTTCATCGGCACCATCGCCTTCGCCTCGGTGATCCCGTGGGTGAAGGCCCTGGGCATGGGCTACGTGGCCCTGGGCTTCGCGGTGGTGGTCATCACCCGCCACAAGGCCAACCCCAAGGCCTTCTACGAGGCCGTCGACTGGGACCTCATCGGCTTCTTCGTGGCGCTGTTCATGGTGATCAACGTCATGGAGCACGCGCAGGTGCTGGGGCTCATCGGCCAGGGGCTGGCGTGGATGATCGGCCTGGGCGAGACCCTGGGCGGCGGGCTGCTGCTGCTGGCGTCGGCGGGCTTCAGCTCCGTGACCGACAACATCCCGCTGGCGGCGATGCTCGCCAAGATCCTCGGCGCGCTGGGCACGCCGAGCGACTCGCCGCTGTGGTGGTCGGTGATCTTCGGGGCGAACCTGGGCGGCAACCTCACCCCCATCGGCAGCGCCTCGACGCTGGTGGCGGTGACCATCATCCACAAGAACAAGCTGCCCATGAGCTTCGCGGGCTTCGTGAAGCTCGCGCTGCCCTTCGCGCTGATGCAGCTGGCCCTGGCCACGGTCTACGTGCTGCTGGTGCTGCGGTAGCCCCCCTTCACGGGGCGCAGGCCCTCAGTTGGGCACCCACACCCCGTTCTGGAAGTCGCAGACCTCGCGCAGCTCGGCCACGTCGGCGCCCTCAAAGCCGGCGTAGTAGTGCTGCACCTGCGGGAAGCCCAGGACGTTGCCCTGGCCCCGCAGATCGCAGCGCCCCAGCCGGTTCGCCGCCGGGCAGCGGCCGCCGGCCATGCAGGTGGGATCGGCGGCGCAGATCCGCTCGAAGCGCGCGGCGGGGAAGCCCTCCGCGGCGAAGCCCTCGAGGCAGACCTCGCCGTCCGGCTGCAGGGCGCCCAGGGGCACCGCGTCCGCCAGGGGGTCGGGATCGGGGTCACCCCCGCAGGCGTTGGCCCGCCAGCCCCCGCCGGTGACGAGCGCGGGCGTGCCCTCCTCGGGGCTCGCCATGTCGAAGAGCAGGCCGTTGCCGCTGAAGGCCACCCGCACCATGGCGGGCCCCAGGGCCACCACCTGGATGTCGGCGGCCTCGGCCGTGAAGGCCCAGGTGTTGGTGGTCACGGCGACCACGCCGCGGTAGCGGCCGGTGGGGCCGTCACAGGCCATGCGCAGGCCTGGGTGCGCGGCGATCGCGATGGACGCGGCCGCGGTGTTCGCCTCGGTGCTGAGGGCGATGACCCACTGCAGCACGCCGTCCTCGTCCTCGACGCCGGAGGGCGTCACGTACACCCTCTCGCCCGAGATCGGCCCCCGGCCGGTGACCACGGCCCGCCAGCCCTCGCAGTCGGCGGCGACGGTGACCCGCTGCCGGGCGGACTGCTCGCCGTCGAGCTCCTCCACCGTGATGGTCACGTCGGCCTCGCGGCCGGGGGCGGTCCACACGCCGTCCGCGTCGATGGCGCCGGCCGCCCCGCCGTCCGCCGCCTCGGCCCGCCAGCGCACCGGCGTGGTGACGCCGCCCAGCACCAGCAGGTCGAAGTCGAAGGTGGCGCCGGGGGCCACGCAGCCTGCGATGGGCTCGAGGCTCCAGGTGCCCTCGCAGCTGTCGGGGGGCTCGGGGCAGGCGCAGCGCTCCTCGGCGGTGCAGGAGGCCGGCGGCGACTCGACGCAGCAGGTGTCGATCACGGCCACGTCGCCGCGGCCCTCGACCCCGGCCACCTCGGCGGGGCTCACCACCCCCACAAAGACCTCGCTGGGGTAGGTCTGCACGCCGTCGTCGGGGCTGGGGGCGCGGTAGGTGCCGCGATCGCGGTCGAGGATCTGGCCGCCGTCGGTGCCCAGGCTGCCCCAGACCAGCACCGCGTCGTCGGGCAGGCAGATGCGCTCGGCGCTCAGGGTCACCACGTCGCCCGATCGCGCCACCACGGGATCGACCACCAGGCGCGCCTCGTCGACGGCCACGGGCTCCACCGCCTCGAACTGCTGGTCGCCGAAGGCGTCATCGGCCGTGGTGAAGGTGAGATCGCCGTTGCCGGTCTGCCCCAAGAGGGCGCGGTAGGTGCGCGTCGCGGGGTTCGCGCTCACGGGGCCGTTGGCGGCGACGGTGTAGAACCGGTCGGTCAGCGTGACGATCCAGGTGCGCTTCCCGAAGGGCGCGCTGCTGCCCCCCACGTCGGGCAGCACGATGCCCGTGTAGTTGATGAGGACGTCGCGCAGGGCCTGGAAGGCGATCTCGGAGAAGCGCTCGATCTGCTCGGCGGCCTCGCTGGTGATCCGCAGGGCCTTGCCGGCGTCGTCGGCCAGGCTCGGGCCGGGGATCTTGCCCAGCCCGATGGCGGCGGTGAGGGCGTCGGCGATGGTGAACACCGAGATCGCGTAGCCCTTGTTGGTGGCGGCGAGCTGCGGCTCAGACCACGTCGGCTCATCGGCGGGGCACAGCTCGCGCTGGAGCTCGACCTGGAGGTCGGTGAGCGTGCTGGGCAGCAGCGCGTCGAACAGGTCGATGATGAGGTTGGCGACGAAGTTGACCGCCCCGCCGACGGCCCAGCCGGCCCCCCCGGACACCGCCCCCGCGACGCCGATGACCACGCCGATGGTGGCCCGCACGGTGCGCGCGGCGGTGGAGCCGAAGATGCCCGCCGCGTTGGCCTGGGCCTTCATCCAGCAGTCGAGCTGCGCGTCGGTGGTGAGGTTGAAGGGGGTCACGCCACAGTCGGCGATGCTGGTCATCAGCGGCAGCGGATCGGCGGCCACGGGCACCGTGGCGATGACCCGGTCGAGGAAGGCGCGATCGGCCGCGGCCAGGGCGATCCCGTCCACCTCGCCGGCCAGCATGGCCACCAGCCCGCCGGCGACCGCCGGATCGAGCAGCGCGTCGGCGGCCACCAGCGGCGCCAGGGCCTCGCGGGTGGCCTCGTCGGCGTCGGCGTAGGCGGCGCGGTCCAGGCCCACGGTGGCCCAGGTGAGATCGCTCAGGGTGCGCAGATCGCCCAGCACGCTGTCGAGGGTGCGCGGCCCGGCGGGGGGCAGGGGCGTCACCGTGAGCGCGCCCAGGCTGCAGGCGGTGTCGCCCACGATCAGCGCCATGGTGTAGGTGACGGTGGCGTCCATGGTGGCCGGGGAGGTGGGGGCGTGGAAGCGCAGGCTGCCGGTCTGCGGGAACCAGGCGCCGGTCCACGCCTGCTCCCCCACCGGCCCGCCGAGCACCGCCAGCCCGGGGACCTGGTCCTCGGCCAGCGCCAGATCCATCAGGCCCTCGACGTCGATGGGCGCCGCGCCCACGGCCTCGGCCACCGGGAGCTGCACGGCGCAGGCGGGCAGATCGCTGCCGCCGCCCTGGCCCCCAGCGCCCCCGGCGCCGCCCTGCCCGCCCTGGGCCCCCGCGCCGCCGGCGCCGCCGTCTTGGGCGCGGCCGCCCGCGCCGTCGTCACAGCCCCACACCAACGCCGCGCACAGCGCGAGCCCCATCCAACGACCTGCCATGTCTCGCTCCCTTGAAGGATCACCCGAAGCGCCGGGAAGGTAGCAAAGCGGGGGGATGACGCCCATCGCCCGTGCCAGATCCGCCGCGGGGGGCGGTCCTGTCGCGGTGGACTCGGCGGGCTCAAGGTGCCGCCGGAGGCCACCGATGCAGGGGGCATGAACACCGACCCCTTCTCGCAGCCGCGCATCGTTGAGCGCATCGCCGGGCGCCGCCGGGTGCACCACGCCCCCAGCCCCCACGAGGACGCCGTGACCGCGGGGCTGCTGGCCCTGCTCAGCGGCCCCTACCGCTTCGCCGACGGGGGCCCGGGCGGCTGGCTCCTGCTGGTGCGGCCGCGGCTGGCCCTGGGCGACGAGCGCCTGCAGCCCGACCTGGCCGGCTGGCGGCTGGACCGCGTCAAGCGGCTGCCCGAGGGCACGCCCATCGCGGTGGCGCCGGACTTCGTGTGCGAGGTGGAGGGCCCCGGCGACGCGGCACTGGACCGGGTCATCAAGCGCGACGTCTACGGGCAGCACGGGGTGGGGTCGGTGTGGCTGGTCAGCCTCGACCACCGGCTGCTCGAGGCCCACACCCTGGGCGAGGCGGGCTGGTCGACCACCAGCGCCGATCTGGCCGGCGATCAGCCGCGGCGCATCGCGCCCTTCAACGCCGTAGCGGTGCCGCTGGGGCGGGCCTGGGGGTGATCGAGGGCTGCCTCAGAACGCCCAGCCGAGGGCGACCCCGGCGCGATCCGGCGCGAAGGTGGGCGCCAGGCTGAAGGGC
Organism: bacterium; assembly: GCA_030424955.1. Lineage (GTDB taxonomy): Bacteria > Myxococcota_A > Bradymonadia > UBA7976 > UBA1532 > JACKDL01. The sequence continues at coordinate 12,058 of JAUHVS010000037.1, forward strand.
CGGATGGCGGGCTCGGCGGGCGCGGCGGGCCCACAGGGCGCCGGCGCGTCGGGCTCCAGCAGCCAGGTCACCAGCCCGCCCACCAGCAGGCCGCCGGCCAGGCCCAGGCCCACCGCCCCAAAGGTCTGCAGCCGCGACGCGCTGTCTTGCAGGCGCTGGGCCTCGATCTGGGTGATGCCGGTGACGACCCCGCCGTCCCGGCGGGCGTCGGTGATGACGGCCTCGTCGCTGGTGCCCATGGCGTAGACGAGGCCGCTGGCCACGCCGAGCACCACGCCGCCGCCCACGAGCCCCCAGGTGGCCGCCCGGTAGGGCAGGCGGGGATCCGCAGGGCCAGCCTCGGCGGTGACGCCAGGGGCGGGGGTCAGCGGCTGCCCGTGGGCGCTCACGGCCGGGGCGCACGCGAGCGCGGCTGTGGCCAGTCGAATCAAGACGCGCGGTCGCGACATGTTGGGTGCCTCCGGTGTCGCGGCGAGCCCCGGTCCTCGCCCTGGCAGGGGTGGCGTCGGTGCGGCGCGAGCCACCCGTCCAGACCACCTACCGTGCCGTTCTCCCTACTTTTCTCACATGGGCCCGGGCGCGCCAAGAACCGGCCGCAGAAGAAAGCGCATCGCGATTTGGACGCCGTGGGGGCGTGTGCTACATATCCCACATCATGAGGTGGCGACTGACCATGATGGGGTGGGGGCTGGCGGCGGGCGCGCTCGGCTGCGGCGGCGTGCCCCCGGAGTGCACCGTGGGCTCCACGTGCGAGCGCGTGGCCGACGGCGCGGGCGCCAACCAGGGCGACACCCTCGACGACCCCGACGCGCCGGCGTACGTGCCCGAGAAGGCGCCGGCGGTGCGGGCCATCGAGCGCGGCGCCCTGCTTCAGCCCACGTACAGCAGCACCGAGGTGCCCGAGGGCGACGACGACCCCCGCCAGCTGGACCACTGCGCGCGGCGCACCCGCGACGGCCTGCCGGTGGTGTCGGACTGCGCGCGCCTCGCCACGAGCCGGCCCGGCGAGGGCAAGTACGCGCCCCAGGCCAGCCGGCGCCCCGAGGAGAAGCTCACGGGGCTGGCGCGCGAAGAGTACCTGGAGCGGCACCACGCGCCGGTGCGGGGCGAGGACACCTACGACGGCGAGCATGAGCTGTCGGGCTGGGCGGCGCACCTGGGGCTCGATGAGTCCGTCGAGGACTCCACCTTCGACGCCGTCGGCGACATGTTCGACGACAAGTACGACTTCTGGGCCTACCACCCGACCCTGCCCGCCGACAGCCTCGTCGAGGTCACCAACGAGCGGAACAACAAGCGGGTGCGGGTGAACATCTACCGCAGCCAGCCCAAGGGCGGGTACCACGGGCGCATCACGGTGCTGAACTACGCGGCCGCGGCGCGCATCGACATGGTGCGCCGGGGCCGCGACCGGGTGACCCTCGAGGTGCTGCGCTACGGGCCGCGCGTCTCGCGGCGGGCGGCCACCCGGCGTTAGCGCCGCCGCTGCGCGATGGCCTCGCCGGCGGCCACCAGCGCCCCCAGCGCCAGGCTCTTGACCAGCCCCCCCACCACGAAGGGCAGCGCGCCGGTGTCGATGGCGATCTGGCGGCTGACGCCCAGGCGCAGCACGAGCCACGCCACGCCCAGCCCCAGGATCGCCGTGTGGCCCACCAGCGCGCCCAGGGTGACCCCCAGCGCGCGGGGCCAGCCGCGGGCCTGCTCGGCCACGAGCCAGGTCAGCGGCACCGCCACCACGAAGCCCATCAGGTAGCCCGCGCTGGGCCCGAGCATCACCTCGACGCCCGCCGCGCCGTCGGCCAGCACCGGCAGCCCGGCCGCGCCGGCGCCCAGGTAGATCCCCAGGGCCAGCAGGCCGCCCGCGGGGCCCGCGATGAAGCCCGCCGCCAGCACCGCCAGGGTCTGCAGCGAGATGGGGACGGGGCTGCCCGGCATGGGCACGGTGACGTACGCGCTGGCGGCGCACAGCGCCGCGGCGGCGAGGGCGCCCAGGGCGACGCGGGCCGGCGACGGGGGCCGGGCCACCGCTACTCCTCGGCGCCGTCGGGGCGGTGCAGATCTTTGCAGCGCTTGGCGGTCTTGGGCACGAGCTGCCAGGGGGGCAGGGCGGGCAGGGGCGGCGGGTTGGGGCCGCAGCCGGGGTCCTGGGCGTCCGCGCGGTGGTCGTAGTCGTTGTCGACGCCGTCGGTGCAGGCGGTGGTGCTGTCCTTCGACTCGGGATCGGGGCGCCCCGCGAGCCAGCGGTCGGGGATCGCCGCCCAGAGCTGGTCGAAGAAGCGGGCGTACTGCTCGCCGTGGGCCACGCTGTGGATGATGACGGTGTTCTCGTCGTTGCCGCCCTCGCCGGCGCTGGTCCAGTTCATGGAGCCGGTGATGACGATGGACTCGTCGATGACCGCCGACTTCATGTGCATCTTGCCGCCCCAGTGCTCGATCTTGAGCGGGATGCCGGCGGCGCGCAGCAGCTCATGCTTGCTGTAGCCGTTCTTGGCGGCGGTGGCGTCGAGGATCACCCGCACCTCCACGCCGCGGCGGTGGGCCTTGATGAGATCCTCGGTGATGCCCTTGTGGGTGAGGAAGAAGACGGCGATGTCGATCTTCCAGCCGGCGCGCTTGATGAGCTTGCGGATCGACTTGGTGATGGGCTTGTGCTGCGGCGAGAAGAGCACGTCGACGGTGGTCTGGTCGTCGAGCTCGATGGACCACGGCCCGCCGTTGACCTCTTTGTAGTCGTGGTACAGCCCGCCGAGCCACATCTGCTCGAACTCGCGGGTGTACAGCCCGGCGATCTGCGCGTTGTCGATGACGGTCACCAGGTTGGCGTTGTAGCCGCCCGTGCCGGAGTCGCTGACGTTGGTGGAGCCCGTCCAGACGTGCTGGCCGTCCACCACGAAGAACTTGTCGTGCATGATCGCGCCCGAGCCATCCAGCGACTCGCGGCTGGCGTGGGCGGCCAGCAGGCACTTGTCGCCCAGGTCGTAGGCCAGGCACTGCAGCGGCCCCTCGAAGCCCACCGGGCGGGGGCACATGGGCTGCACGCCAAAGGCGAAGGGGTTGGCCATGTCCTTCTTCTCGCGGGCGTGGCGCTTCTCGGCCTCGAGGTCGTCGCGCACGGTGCCCAGGGCGGCCACCAGGGCCTCGGTGCTGCTGTAGTAGTTCTTGCCGTCGAGGGTGCGGTCCACCACCCCGCGGATGCGCACGCCGCGCTTCCGGGCGCGCTTGAGCGCCTTGAAGATGGTCGTCTGGTTGCGCATGCCGTACAGCGCGAAGTCGATGGTCTGGGTCGAGCCGTCGATGAGGGCCAGCAGCGAGCGGCACAGCTCGACGTCGCAGGTGTCGGTGGGCGCCTTGCGGCCGCTGGGATCGTTGAGGATCAGCCGCAGCGCCTTCGAGGGCGCGGGCATGGCCGACGCCTCGGGCTGGTAGGCGCTCGCGGCCGCCGGGAGGCTCGGCGCGGGGGCTGCCCGCGCGGGCGTGGGGGCCTCGGGCGCAGCGGGGGCCTCGGGCGCAGCGGGCGCCGCGGGGGCCTCCGGCGCAGCGGGGGCCTCCGGCGCAGCAGGCGAAACGGCCGTCGGCGTCGCGGGCGCAGCCGGGGCGTCGGGGGCGGGGGGCAGGCTCGCCGCGGGCGTGGGGACGCGGGCCGGGGCCTCATACCCATCGTCGGCGGTGGGCGCCTCGGCCGGGCGGGGCGCGTCTGGCGGCGGCGGCAGCGCAGGGGCCGGCCGCGCGGGCGGGGGCAGAGCGGGTCCACAGGCGGGCAGCGCGGCGAAGGCCAGCAGGCCGGCGAGTGAGATCAGCAGGCGCGTGGCGCGCATCGGCAGCTCCGGGGACCAAGGGGACGCCCCGTCATAGCCGAAAGCGCGGGCCACGGGGAGGGGCGTGCCGCGCGGGCACGGCCCTGTGGCGCGGCCAGCACGCCGCCAGCGGCCAGCCCCTGTCGGTCGGGGCGTTGGGGGCTGGCACGGGCTGTGCTGTGCCGCCTTCGCACTGCCAAGTCGCCCGGAGGGGGCCATGTCGTCGAGCCAGCACCAGACCAAGAGCATGATCGCCAGCGGCGCCACGGCGGGCGTCGAGTTCGCCGCCTTCTGGGTGTGCGCGCTGACCTGGGGCGGGGCGGCCCTGGCGGCGGCCCGCTGGGGCATCGGCGCGGCCGGCGCGGCCCTCGGCTTCGCCCTCAACCGGCGCTTCGCCTTCGGCGAGCGGGCGGAGCCCAAGCGCGCCCAGGGCGCGCGCTACGCGGTGGTGTCGCTGACGGCGGTGACCCTGGCCACGGGGCTGTTCGCCGTGCTGGGCCGGGCCGTGAGCCTGGACCCGCGCTGGCTGCACGCGGTGAGCACCCTGCTGGTGTGGCGGGGCTACACCTTCCCGCTGATGCGGCGCTGGGTGTTCCGGGAGGCGGCGCCCGGGTGGGGCGCTACTTGCAGATGAAGTCGAGGGCCAGCAGGCCGGGGCCGCCGCTCGGATCCCAGACCAGGGTCGGGAGCCCGAAGCCGCCGGCGAGCCAGCCGTTTGTCACCCGTACGGCGCTGTTGTCTCCCAGCAAGGGCAGGTCGATGGTGTCGCCACCGTTCTGAGGCACGATGAACAGGCGCAGCACCTGGTTGTTCTGGCCGATGACGTAGTGCACCGGCTCGGCCTCGGACTTGATCACCCCAAACACGCGGGTGAGCTCCGGCAGTCGGCGGGGGATGTTCAGCCCCGCCACCTGGTCCTCCAGGGGGAAGGCGAGCAGCGCCCTCTCCTGGCGCGCCACGTACAGGCCGGGGGCGGCCGCGTGCTGGATGATCTGGCCAGCGGTGATCTCGGCGGAGGGCTCGCCCAAGGCGTCCCCGATCCGCGGCAGGATGCTCTGAACGATCGCGGTCTGTTGGCTGTCTCCGCTCAGCCACAGGTAGCGCAGGGTGTCGTTGCGCGCGTCGTCTGGATCGAGCTCGATCTGCATGATCGGCGCGACGCCGAGGGGCAACGCCTCGCTGGGCGGCGGTTCGGAGAGCGTCGCGCTCTCTGGCGTCCCGAAGCTCACATACCCGCCCTGCAGCACCGGTCCGCCAGCGATTGGCAGGCGATCGGCCCGGACCGCGACGACGACGCCTGGGTTGGCGATGGGCCCCCAGACCTGGGCGCTCAAGCTGTCCAGCGGGGCCGCCTGCAGGCCGGGCTGGGTGAGTCGGACCGACCGGCCCCGATCGGCGAAGTAGATGAGGATCTCCGGTGGAGAGGTGGGGCGTGGGGGCGCCACGACCGCGGCGACCACGGGCGCGCCCTCGGCCGTGGCCACCATGGCGACCTCCAGCACCTCGCTGCCGGCGGGGATCCGTGTGGGCGCCACATCCGCCAGCGCCAGGAGCTGGATGTGGTCGCCGTCGATCCACGCGGTGTTGCCGTAGGCGTCCACGGCGGCTCGGGTGACGTTGGCGTCGGTGAGCTGCAACGGGGTGGGCGTGGACATCTGGTCGACCTCGCAGCCGACCTCGCAGCCGTCGCCCGCGAGGCCGTTGAGGTCGAAGGTGCCCGGGGGGCAAACCACGCCACCGCCGCCACCCGCGCCGCCGACCCCACCGGCGCCAC
>JAUHVS010000038.1 GCA_030424955.1 bacterium
AGGGTGGCGCAGGTGGCCAGGGTGGCGCTGGCGGTGCCGGCGGCATGGGCGGCGCGGGCGGCATGGGTGGTACCGGCGGCATGGGCGGCGTGGGCGGCGCAGGCGGCGTGGGCGGCGCAGGCGGCGTGGGCGGCGCAGGCGGCATGGGCGGCGCGGGCGGCCAGGGTGGCGTGGGCGGCATGCCCCCGTGCCCCGACGCCGACGGCGACGCGACCTGCGACGCCGATGACAGCGACTGCAACGCCGACGGCACGCCCCTGATGTGCCGGCGCGTGGCCCCCGACTGCCCCCGGGGCACCGTCCCCGAGATCCGCCAGGGCTGCTACACCGACGTCTGCGTGTCGTGGGCGCAGTGCGGCCAGCCCGCGTGCCCGGACGCCGACCGCGACGGCGAGTGCGACGCCGACGACAACACCTGCAACGCCGATGGCACCCTGCTGGCCTGCCGGCGCGTCGCCCCCGACTGCCCGCGGGGCACCGTCCCCGAGGTGCGCGAGGGCTGCTACACCGACGCCTGCGTGAGCTGGGCCGCCTGCGGCGAGGGCCCGGGCCCCGACTGCCGGATCGACGCCGACTGTGCGCCGGGCGAGGCCTGTGTGGCCGGCGCGTGCGAGGCCGTGCAGTGCCGCCAGCCCGAGATCGCCCCGCAGCACCCCCGCTACGACCGCTACGAGGGCACCGGCTTCGCCAACCGCTGCGCCCAGGACGCCGACTGCGTGCGGGACGGCTGCAGCGGCGAGGTCTGCGCGGCCGAGGCCGCCATCAGCACCTGTGAGGGCCTGCCCGACGCGCCCCAGGGCGCCTGCGGCTGCGTCGAGGGCCAGTGCATCTGGTACGTCGAGCAGTGCGAGCCCCCCTGCCCCGACGCCGACGGCGACGGCGCCTGCGACGCGGACGACCGGATCTGCAACGCGGACGGCGGCGAGGTGGTCTGCGACGCCATCCCGCGCCGCTGCCCGGTGGGCACCGTGGCCGAGGCCGCCAACGGCTGCTGGACCAACCGCTGCGTCTCGTGGGCGGAGTGTGGCCAGCCCGTCGAGCCCCCGCAGGGCTGCGGTGGCTTCGTGGGCGCGCTCTGCCCCGAGGGCCAGATCTGCGTGGACGCGCCCGACGACGGCTGCGATCCCGCCAATGGCGGCGCGGACTGCCCCGGGATCTGCCAGGCCGGGCCGGCCATGTGCTCGCCGGTCGCCCCCGGGGAGTACGGCGCCTGCCGCGCCATCATCGGCTGGGGCATCGGCGCCGACGGCCAGTGCGGCGCCATCAGCGGCTGCGGCTGCGACGCGACCTGCGACGGCCGCGTGTTCCCCGACGAGGCCACCTGCCAGCGCGCCTGCCCCGCCGCGCCCCCGGAGCCGCAGTTCTGCGGCGGCTTCGCCGGCCTTCCCTGCCCCCGCGGCCAGCAGTGCGTGGACGATCCCACCGACGACTGCAGCCCCGCCAACGGTGGCGCCGACTGCGGTGGCCTGTGCGTCCCCGGCGACCAGGTGTGCAGCCCCGTGCGCCCCGGCGAGTTTGGCGAGTGCGAGGCCATCATCGGCTTCGCGTCCAACGGCCGCGCCTGCGTGGCGGTGAGCGGCTGCGGCTGCGACGCCAACTGCGCGGGCCGGGTGTTCCCCACCGAGCGCGAGTGCGCCAACAGCTGCCTCGCCCGCTAGGCCCCACCGCCCGCTGATCCCCGGGGCCCCGTCAGGGCGGCAGCGCGTCGCCCAGGGGCCCCTGCACGCTCAACGCCACCCGCAGGTCGTAGCGCTGGCGGGTCACGTTGTTGCGCAGCTCCAGCCGATAGTCCCCCGGCGCCAGCGCGAGGCTGGCGAACAGCGACTGGCACCCCCCGCTGTCGGTGGCGAACACCTCCACCCCCTGCCCGTTGAACACCTGCGCCACGATGCTGCCGGTGCACACCGGGTTGAGATCCTCCCCGTAGGCGGCCAGCGCGATCTCGACGGGTACGTCGGTCGTGAAGTTGAACAGCCCGTTGCGGCCCCCCCCGAAGCCCGTCACCACCGCCACCTGGTGCACGCCCACGTTGCGCTGCTGCCCGCCGAAGGTCTCGAAGGGGTTGGCCTGGCAGACCCCCGGCTCGGGGTCGCACAGCCGGGGGCAGGCGTACGGGCGGAACACGCCCTCCCCCAGGTAGGCGAAGCTGATGGCGTCGGTGAGGCAGTACCCCGAGCCCCGCCGCCGGCTGCCGCACTGCAACCGCACGCCATCGCGGCTGTTGGAGGGGCTGAACTGGCACTCGCCCAGCCACCGCGCGCCGGCGCAGACCAGGCTGTAGCGGGTGCCGTCGGGGTGGGCGTTCGCGACCCGCTCCGGCGCCCCACCGCTCGACCCGTAGCCCAGCCCGAAGCACGACCAGGTGCGGCCGCGATCGTCCAGGCTGGTGACCGCGCCCCAGCCGTCGGGCCCCCGCACGTACAGCAGCCCGTCGCGCTCGTAGGCGTCGCCCAGCAGATCCACCGGGCAGCGCCCGTGCTGGGTCTGGCAGATGCCTGGGCAGGCCTCCCCCAGCTCAAAGCCGGCGCCCTGGGCGTCGCACACCTCGAGCCCAGCCGGCGCGCAGCGCCGATCCCCCGGCTGACACAGGCCGCTCGCACCGCACACGTCGGCCGACAGCACGCAGATGTCCGGGCAGGCCGCAGCGTCCCAGCCGGTGCCGTCCGCCCGGCAGGTCTCGACGGTCTGGGCGTCTACGCAGCGGGTGGTGCCCGGGCGACAGGTGGGGAAGCAGCCGCCGGGGGCGCCGCAGCCGAACTCGCAGGCCATCGCGGCCCCGTCGAAGGCGGTGCCCGCCGCGTTGCAGGCCCGGGCCGTGTCCCCCTCGCAGGCGAACACGTCGCCGCCCGGGCGGCAGGTGGGCCGGCAGGCGGTGGTGTCGGCGTCGCAGCCGAAGCCGCACGGCTCGGCGGCCACGAAGCCCTCGCCATCGGCCGCGCAGGCCTCCACCCGATCGGCGCCGCAGCGGCGCTCACCCGGCGCGCACGGGCACACCTCCAGCCGGCTGAACACGCCGGCGAGGGCCGCCGTGAGCTCGGCCCCATCCTCGACGAGCAGGTACCGGGGCGCCGCCGCCGTCGCCGTGCCGCCGGCCTCGGCGATGCGATCCAGCAGCTCACCGTTGGCCTGCCGGCTGATCCCCACCGCGAAGGTGCGGATCCCGCGCGCCCGCAGCGCCGTCACCCGCGCCACCACCCCGGCCTCGTCCGCGCAGGTCTCGTCGCCGTCGGTGATGAGCACCACCGCCTCGGCCTCGTTCGGATCGCCGAACACCGGCTCCAGCCCCTCGAAGGCCGCCAGGATGGGCGTCTGCGCCGCCTGAGCGGGCGCCGGGATGGCCGCCAGCGCCGCCCCCGGATCGAAGGCCGGGGGCACGATCTCGCCGGCCTCGCAGGCCATGGCCTCGTTGGGGAAGGCCCGCACGCCCACCCGCGCGCGGCGCCCGAAGGCCGCCGCCATCTGCTGCAGGCTCTCGGCGGCGAAGGCCCACCGGCCCCCCGCCACCATCGACGACGAGCGATCCACCAGCACCACCACCTCGGGCACCAGGCAGGGGCCCACGCAGGCGTCGTCGCCCGCCCCGGCCTCTGCCTCGCAGGCCCGGCCCTCCCCGCAGGGCACCCGCCGCGAGGGCGCGGTGCAGGCGGCGCGCAGCGGATCGGGCGCGCAGACGCGGTAGCCGAAGCCGTCGGCGGTGCAGGCGTCGGCCCACAGCGCGCCGCAGTCGGCGGGGCAGTCCACCACGCACGCGCCCTCGGCGCACACCTCGCCCACCGCGCAGCGCCCACAGACGCCCCCGCAGCCGTCGTCGCCGCAGCGCAGCCCGTCACACTGCGGGGCGCAGGCGCAGGCGCGCAGGGCGCCGTCGCAGCGCTCCCCCGGGCCGCAGCCGCAGTCCGCCGGGCAGGTGGTGCAGTCCTCGTCGGCGTCGCACAGCCCGTCCCCGCACCGCGCCTGGGCGATACAGGCGCCGTTGGCGCAGGCCGAGCCCACCGGGCAGTCGCCGCAGGTGCCCCCGCAGCCGTCGAGGCCGCACACGCGGCCCGTGCAGGCCGGCACACACACGCAGATCCGGCGGTCGGCGTCGCAGCGCTCGGTGTCGGCGCAGCCGCAGTCTTCAGCGCAGCCCTGGCAGTCCTCATCGGCCCCGCACACGCCGTCGCCGCAGCCCACCTCGCCGCCCACGCAGCGGCGCGACATCACGTCGCAGGCCCGCCCCTCCGGGCACGCGCAGTCCGCCGGGCAGGTGGCGCAGTCTTCGCCATGATCGGCACGGCAGGCGCCGTCCCCGCAGCACGCCCCGCAGTCCGCCGGACAGGTGCGGCAGTCCTCGGCGCCGCCGCACAGGCTGTCGCCACACTGATCGGGGGCGGCGTCCACCTCGACCCCCAGGTCGGGGAGCGCCTGATCCGGCAGCGCCTGGTCCGGCAGCGCCTGGTCCGGGCCTCCGTCGAGGCCCCCGGCGTCCGCGACGCCCTCATCCCGGCGCCCGCCGTCCCCACGCCCCAGGTCCACCATCGCGTCGGCTGGCGCTCGCCCATCCGCTGCCGGCACGGCGTCCGTGGCGGGGCCGCGATCGCCCCCGCCGTCGCTCGAGCCCCCACCGCCGACGGGCACGCAGGCCACCGCCGCCGCAGCGAGCGCCGCCGTCCAGATCCATGTCTTCATGCCACCCCCCTGCCCCGCCGATGGTGGCCGGGGCTGGGGGCTACGCTAACAAACGGGAGCTGGCCGGCCACCCCCCATGCCCGCGGGGGGCGGACGGCTCAGGCGTTCGAGAGCCCGCCCATCACGTCGGGGAACCCATCGGGGTAGGTGATCTCGGCGTCCGACTTGCGCACGTAGGTGGGCTCCAGGGTGGCCAGCGCCGGGGGGCTTGCCCAGTCGATGGCCCCCAGCAGCAGCGCCGCCCGGGGCACGTGCAGGCTCAGATCCGCGGGGATGATGACGTCGGGGCGTGCCGCCCGCAGCGCGTCGGCGTAGATCCGCGCGCCGCTGCCGAGCAGCACGGGGGGCGCCCCGTCGGGCAGCCGCGCCATCAGCTCGGCGGGCGGCCCCACCCAGGGCGCCGCCAGATCGGCGCCGTCGGCGTACACCTCGTGGCGGCGGGCGTCGATGAGCGCCAGCACCCGCTGACCGGGCAGCGCCCGCAGCAGCGCCTCGGTCGTGCGCGCCCCGAACAGCGGCCGCCCCGTCGCCAAGGCCAGGCCCTTGAGGGTCGCCAGCGCGATGCGGGCGCCCGTGAAGCTGCCAGGGCCCAGGCCGCTGACGAACGCCTCCACGTCCGCCAGCGTGACGCCCGCGTCCGCCAGGGCGCCGTGGATGTCGTCGAGCACCCCCGGCCCATGCCCGCGGCTCTGGTACACCAGCCGCTCCGCGCGCACCTCGCCCGCCACGATGACCGCCACGCTCTCGTGCAAGGTCGAGGTGTCGACCGCCAGCACCACCCGTGGCATCCCCACGCGCCCGTCGTTGCTCACCGTGCCCCCCTCAGCCCTGCGGCGGGATCGCGGCCCGCGCCGCGGCCAGGCTGCGGTTGAGCGCGTCCACCTGAAGGCCGCGGAAGCGCTCCGGCAGCAGCCGCCGGTTGCTCGCCTCGTGCACCGCCAGCAGCTCCATGAAGTGGATCATCGCCGTCTCGCGGGTGGGCATGAAGTCGTGCACCGCCTGCGCCAGGAAGGGCGCCGTGATGGCCTCCGGCGCCGCCTCGATCCCCTCGGGCAGCACGCCGCTCTGCAGATCATCCCAGGCCAGCAGCGCCAGGGCCTCCATGTCGGCCGCCGCGTAGCCCTGCAGCGGCTCCAGGATCGCCAGGGCCAGCTCGTCGGGCAGATCCATCGGCAGCTTGTGGCGCCGGGCGACCGCCCGCAGGATCGCCAGCCGCTCCTCGGCCGACTGCGGGCTGAAGAACGGGATCTTCATGTCGAAGCGCCCGGGCCGCTTCATGTCGGTGTCGAGCTTGTCGGGGCGGTTGGTCATCATCACGAAGATGATCCGGCCGCGGTGGTCGGGATCGCTCATGAACTCCTTGAGCCGCGCGATGACCCGGCTGTTCACGCCGCCGTCGCTGTCGCCGCCGCCCAGGGAGCGATCCCCCTCGTCGATCATCACCAGGATCTCGCCGAGCCCCTCGATGACCCCCAGCACCTTCTCCAGGTTGGCCTCGGTGCTGCCCACCCACTTGTCGCGGAAGTTCTTGAGCTTCACGGCCGCCAGGCCGCTCTCCTTGGCGAAGGCCTCGGCCAGAAAGCTCTTGCCCGTGCCCATCGGCCCCACGAACAGGATGCCCATGGGCACCTGGGCCCGGCGCCCGGCCGCCACATGGCCCGCGATGCGCTGCAGGGTCTGCTTGATGGGCCCCATGCCCCCCACCGCGTCGAAGCCATGGTCGGGCTGCAGCACCTCGATCAGCCCGTAGCACTCCTGCTCCAAGATGGCCTTCTTGCGCGCCGCGATGGCCTCGAGGGGCAGCGGCCCCGGATCGGCCTGCGAGAACACCGCGCGGGTGTCCTGGGTGTCGAAGTCCGGGTCCTGGGCGGGGCTCGGGGCGGCGGGCAGGCTGGCCTTGTGCAGCGCCAGCACGTCTTGGATCTGCTGCAGCTTCAGGCCGGCGGTCACCCGGGTCAGCTGCGCGCCGCGCTCGGGCGTCAGCCCCGGCTGCACGTGCGCCAGGAAGCGCGCCCGCGCCAGCGCGCCCGGCAGCGCCACCTGCAGCGTGCCCACCCGCGGGTTGCGGGTCACCCGCCGGGCCAGCTCCGTCAGGGTCGACGTGAGCATCAGCACCAGGTTGTCGCCGCGCACGATCTCGTCCGCCTGGCTCCAGCGGTGCAGCCGCGCGCCGGCGGTGCGGTCGTGGAACCCCAGCCCGGCGGCCGAGCCGTCGGGGGCCACCAGCTCGGCGTAGTGGATCACCGCCGCGACGGGCAGCCCGGGGGTGCGCAGCAGGCTCTCGACGACCTCCAGGGCGATCTCGGGCGTACGCTCGCGCTCCAGCTCATCGTTGACCGCGCGGGCCACCACGCCGTCGGAGGTGGCGTCGCCCCGGGGCAGCACCTTCTGCGCGGTCAAGAACCCGTTGGCCACCAGCGCGCGCCCGGCGCGGGCGGTCTGGGCCAGGTTGGGGAACCAGATCCCCCGGCCTGGATCGTAGTGCACCACCAGCTTGCCGCTCGGCTCGAAGAACGCGTCCAGCAGCGCCGGCATGTTCCACTCGCGGCCCGCGCAGAACACGGCGTCGTGCACGTTGCCGTACAGCACGAACTGCGTGGTGTTGGTCTGCAGGTAGCGGTCGCGCAGCGTGCTGAGCCAGGCGGGCAGATCGGTGGCGCGGGGCAGGTCGAGGGGCGTGGCCATGAGCGTTCTCCAGGCGGGACGCCGATCTGTATACGGCGCGCGGCCGTGGAGCGCCATGAACAGCGCCACCCCGCGGCCAGCAGGACACCGGCGCGCCACGACAATCCGCGACGACGCGGCCCGACGGGTGTGGGCGGTGAAGGGGGTGGGGGCGCCCGCCGCACCGGGCGGCGGGCTCAGCCTGCTAGAGGCTCTTCTCGGAGTCCTCGGCCGCGGCGCTGCGCTTGGCCTTCATGGCCTCGAGGCGGGCGCGCGCCTTGGCGCTGCCCGACTTCGCGCGGATGGCGTTGAGCTTGGCGTCGATGCTGTTCTCCTTCAGCTCGTCGCCAATCTGCACCTCGGCGCGCACCTTGTCGGCGTACTCGCGCACGTTGTCGAGGGCCTTGACCTCGTCGTCCACGCTCAGGCCGTCGAGCTGCTCCTGGATCTGCTTGCGGGCCTCGGCGTCCTTGATCTGGGCGACGACGCGGTCCTTCTCGCGCTTGAGCTTGTCGATCTCGACCTTGATGTCGCGCAGGCTGTCCTTGGCGGTCTCGGCGTCCTTCGCGGCGCGCTCGAGCTCGGCCTCGTCCTGGTGCAGCGCCGTCTCGACCTGCTCCTGCTTCTCGAGCAGGACCATCGCCACCTCATCGTCGCCCTCGGCCACGGCCGTCTCGACGTCGATGGCGAGCTGCGCGAGCTCGGCGCGGTTCTTGTCGATGCTGGCCTCGAGCTTCGCGCGGTGCTTGATCAGCCCCGCCGCCGCGCTCTTGAGCTTGGCGTACTTCTCGGTCATGCCGTTGATCGCGTTCTCGTACGCGATCTCAGGGTGCTTCTCTTCCATGCGACCCACGAAGATCGACAGGAAACCCTTCCACATGTTGTAGATGCGGCTCATGAAACCCATGGCGATCAGCCCTCCACCAGGCCGGCGACCTGATCTTCGGTCAGGCCCAGGTTATGGATGCCCACTGCCTTGACCACCTCGCGGTTGCGCAGGGTCTTGGCCAGGGTCTCAAGAAGGTACAGGCGCGCCTTGACGTGCAGGCGCTCGAGGGACTCAGCGTCCAGGCCCACCGCGGCCGCGTACTGCGCGATGCGCGCGCGCTCCTCGTCGCTGTGCTCGCCGTCCGCGTAGATCAGCAGGTAGCTGCTGACCAGGAACGACTCGACCAGGGCCCCGCCGCCGGCCTTGAACACCGCGGCCGCCTCGGCCAGGTCAAAGCCCTTGGCCTTCAGCGCGTCCAGGTCCGCCGCCTGGCCCGTGCCGGAGTGGTAGAACTCCTCCACCAGCTCGACCTCGCTCTGATCCACCCCATCGACTGCGGCCAGATCCAGCAGGCCGCGGCAGATCCATTCGGTCTGCTCCGCGGTCAGCTCGATGCCCTCATAGAGCTCTTGCATCGACTCCCACTCCAGCGTCTGAGTATTGCCAACTAAGCAGCGTGGCAACCTAGCAACGCCGACGGGCGACGGCAACGTGGCCCGCTGATTTTCGTACAGGGTGCGCGGCACCGCGTGCGGAGTTATTGGCGCCCGCGCGATCCTTCTGCTAGCCTCGCGCGCCTTTCAGTAACCACACCGCTTAAAGCCGGAGAGCACCATGGCCAAGCCGAAGCGCGAAAAGATCAAGCTGGAGAGCACTGCCGGGACCGGCGTGTTCTACACCACCACCAAGAACCGCCGCACCAGCACGGGCAAGCTCGAGCTGATGAAGTACGACAAGAAGGCGCGCAAGCACGTCATCTTCAAGGAGACGAAGCTCAAGTAGGGCGCGGCGCGCTGCGGCGCGCCTGGCCCGCTCGGGCCGACCCCTTGAGACGTCAGATCCACCCCTTCTTGCGGAACCACCGCAGGAACGCCACCGACACCAGCCCCATCAGCCCCAGCGCCATCGGGTAGCCGGCGTCCCACTTCAGCTCGGGCATCCAGCCGAAGTTCATGCCCCACAGGCCGGCCATGAACGACAGCGGGATGAACACGGTGCTGACCACCGTCAGCAGCTTCATCACGTCGTTCATCTCATGGTTCACCCGAGAGATGTGGTAGTCGAGCAGCCCGGCGGCCGTCTCGCGGTCGTGCTCCACCTGATCGAGCATCCGCTGCAGGTGGTCCAGGGCGTCGCGCAGGTAGACCTTGGTGTCCTCGCAGACCAGGGCGTCATCGGCCTCGCGCAGATCATCCAGGCAGTCGCTCAGACCCCCGAGCAGCCGCCTGAGCCGCGCGAAGCGCCGCCGCAGCCGCGCCAGGGTGTCGATGACGCTGTGCTCGGCCGTCCCCCCCAGCACGGCGTCCTCGACCCGGGCCAGCTCGGCGTCGTTGTGCTCTACCCACGGGAAGTAGCGATCCACCACCGCGTCGAGCAGGGCGTAGGCGAGGTAGTCGGGCCCCGACCGCCGGATGCGCCCCTGCCCGTGCCGGATGCGCGCCCGCACGGGGTCCAGGCAGTCCCCCGCGTGCTCCTGGAAGGTGATCACGTAGTGCGCCCCGATGAAGAGCGAGAGCTGCTCGGTCTCTGACGGATCCTCACCGTCGGGCATGCGCACCACCACGAACAGGTGGTCGGGGTAGGCCTCGGCCTTGGCGCGCTGGTGCTGGGTGACGCCGTCCTCCACCGCGAGGGGGTGCAAGCCGAACAGGCCGGCCACCTCTTGGATGCGCTGGGTGTCGGCCATGCCCTGCACGTCGATCCAGGTCACGCCGGTGGGGCCGAGGGCCTCGCGGGCCGCGGCCAGGTCGGGCTCGGCGACCTCGCGAACCCCATCGGGGTCGTAGTGAATCAGGTGGAACCGCGACGGCTGAGCCGCGTCGTGTGGGCTCAGGGTCCCAGGCGCGACACCAGACTCGTTCCCATGGAGCCGCTTGGGACGTAAGCGGGCAGGCGTATGCATTTGAGCCTCCTGGTTGACGCCGTGGGGTTCGGTGCCGAGAGTTGCGCCGTCGAGAGAACCGATTCGACCGCGAAAGGCCACACCATGGCACATCATCACGTCTTCATCATCGGCTCGGGCCCTGCCGGCTACAACGCCGCCATCTATGCCGCGCGCGCCGATCTCAAGCCGTACCTCGCCGCCGGCCTGCAGCCGGGCGGACAGCTCACCACCACCACCGACGTCGAGAACTTCCCGGGCTACCCCGAGGGCGTCATGGGCCCCCAGATGATGGAGGACCTGCGCCAGCAGGCGGAGCGCTTCGGCACCACCGTCGCCTACACCATGGTCAGCAAGGTCGACTTCAGCAGCCGCCCCTTCAAGATCTGGGAGGACGATGAGCTGCACACCGCCGACGCGGTGATCATCTCCACCGGCGCCACCGCCCGCTACCTGGGCGTCCCCGGCGAGCAGGAGCTGCTCGGCAAGGGCGTCAGCGCCTGCGCCACCTGCGACGGCTTCTTCTTCCGCGACCAGGACATCTGCGTCATCGGCGGCGGCGACTCGGCGATGGAGGAGGCCAGCTTCCTCACCAAGTTCGCGCGCAAGGTCTACGTCATCCACCGCCGCGACGAGCTGCGCGCCAGCAAGATCATGCAGGAGCGCGCCCTCAAGAACCCCAAGATCGAGTTCCTGTGGAACACGGTCGTCGAGGAGGTCCTGGGCAACGACGACGGCGTGCGTGGCGTGCGCCTGCGCAACCGCGTCACCGACGAGGTCAGCGAGCTGGCGGTGACCGGCTACTTCGCCGCCATCGGCCACAAGCCCAACACCGAGCTCTTCAAGGGCCAGCTCGAGATGAACGACGTGGGCTACCTCGAGGTGCAGGGCCGCAGCACCTTCACCAACGTCGAGGGCGTCTTCGCCGCCGGCGACGTGGCCGACGCCACCTACCGCCAGGCCATCACCGCCGCGGGCATGGGCTGCCAGGCCGCCATCGACGCCGAGCGCTGGCTCGAAGCCCAGGCCGACTGAGGCCACCGGGGGACCCTTCGGGGTCCCATCAGGTTCTTTCCCCCGGGGCCGGGTTCATGCGACCGTCCCCTCTGTGAAACCCACCCTGCTCACCGTGTTGCTGACGGGCCTCTGTGGCGCCCCCGCTGCCGCCTTGGCGCAGATGGAGGAGCTGGAGCCCGTCGAGCTCGCGCCGCGGCCCGCCGCGGCCACGCCGGCTGCCGACGCGGCGCCGGTGATGATCCTCGAGGACTTCGACACCGACGAGCGCAACGCCGTGCTGTCGGCGGCGCGCACGCGCACCACCATCCAGCGCGCGCCCGGCATCATCACGGTCATCACCGCCGACGAGATCGCCCGCCGCGGGCACCGCACCGTCAACGACGTGCTGCGCACGGTGCCGGGCTTCGAGGGCGGCCGCTTCGACAGCAACGGCTGGTTCGACGAGTCCACCAGCCGCGGCCAGCCGCGCACGCTGCTGATCCTGATCAACGGCGTGAACGTCACCTCGCCCCTGCGCAACGCCTTCACCCTCGACCGCCGCATCCCCGTGCAGGCCATCAAGCGCATCGAGGTCACCAGCGGCCCCGGTGGCGTGCTGTGGGGCAGCAACGCGCTGCTGGGCGTGATCAACATCATCTTGAAGGACGCCAACGACCTGGACGGCGTGCTGGTCAGCGCCGGAGGCGGCCACGGCCCCGGCGCCCAGGCGGCGGGCCAGGCCCACGCGGCCTATGGCGGGCAGTTCTTCGACCGCGCGCTGGATGTGTTCGTCAGCGCCGATGTGTACACCGATCGCGGCGCCGAGCTGCGGGCCGACACCCGCAAGGTGCTGGGCGTGCTGCCCAGCCCTGAGCTCGACGGCACCACCCTGTACGACAACAACACGGCCGCGCTGACCGACTTCAACAGCCGCGACTGGTGGGTGTCGAGCACCGGGCAGATCACCGCCTGGCAGGTGCTGACCCTCGACTGGCTGGTGGAGCTCGAGCGCGATCACCGCCAGATCGCCACCGGCGGCGCGGTGCTCTCGGGCACCCGCCCCACCGACGCCGGCCCCGTGAGCGCCCAGGAAGAGACCCGCAGCCAGGACGCCTTCCAGATGGCGAGCCTCACCTGGCGCGACCGGCTGGGCGACGGCTTCGGCCTGGCGGTCAAGGGCTACGGCGTGCACTTCTCGGAGAACAACGACCCCTTCTGGGCCTTCCCGCCGCAGGCGCTGCCCGGCACCAACGCGCTGGCCGACGGCGTCGCGCTGGCCCTCGAGGTCGGCAACCAGTGGCGCTACGGCCTGAACGTCGACGCCGACGTGGCCATCGGCCGCGACCACCACCTGGTGTTCGGCGCCGAGGTCTTCCAAGACCGGGTGAGCGACGCCGTGCGCCGCGACACCCTGCGCGGCCCCGCCCGCCTGCCGGGCCTCGCCCAGCCCGGGGCCGACGATCCGCAGGTCGCGGGGGGCATCTTCGGGCCCAACCGCTGCCCCCCCGCCGGCGCCCACGGCGTGCAGGTGGGCGACGCGACCCCCATCGGCGTCTTTGATGACGCCTGCGGCTTCGAAGAGACCCTGATCTTCGACTCGGCCCGCACCATCGGCGCCCTCTACATCAGCGACGAGTGGTCGCTGAGCCCCAAGGTCGTGCTGCAGCCGGGCTTCCGCCTGCAGGTGTCCGACAGCTTCGACCCCGTGCCGCTGCTGGGCGCGGCGCTGGTGTGGAACCTGTTCGACAAGACCTACCTCAAGCTCAACTACGCCGAGGGCTTCCGGCCCCCCGAGCTGCAGAGCGTGGGCATCAACCCCAACGGCATCAGCTCGGTGAGCTTCCAGAGCGATCCCAACCTGGACGTGGAGCGCTCCCGCGCGGCCGAGGCCGAGCTCAACGCCGTGCTGCTGGAGGGCCGCGGCCCCTTCAAGCGCATCTACCTGCGGGCGGACTACGCCTACACCGTCATCAACGACCTGGTGCGCAACGTCGGCGGGCGCTTCGCCAACTCGGGCGACCGCGGCATCCACTCCGTGGAGTTCCTGGTGCGCAGCGAGCTCCGGGGCGACCACGAGCTCTGGCTCGGCGGCCACCACGTGCGCGCCGAGGACTCGGTGTTCGGCCCCGTGCGCAACTTCCCCAACTGGGTGTTCATGGGGGGGGCGCGCACTTTGTTGCTGGGCGGCCACCTGGAGCTGTCGGCCCTGGCCACCTTCGTGGGCGCGCAGGAGGATCTCAACCGCGCCAACGACGTGGGCGCCACCCTGGGCGGCTTCGCCCGCAGCGACGCCAGCGACATCGAGGTCGACCGCATCGACGCCTACGTGCTGCTGCGCGCCGGCGTGCGGGTGCTGGGCCTGTGGGGCGATCGGCTGGTGCTGAGCGGCTTCGTGTACAACGCCGCCGACACCCGCCGCGCCGACCCCGACTTCTTCTTCGACGACCGCGTGCAGTCGCGCCCCCAGCCCCGCGAGGGGCTCAGCGTGCTCGGCCGCGCCGAGGTGCGGTTCTGATGGGCAGCCTGCGCACCACCGCCGCCCGCCTGGCCTGCGCCGCGGGCCTCACCCTCGCCGCCAGCGGCTGCGTCGACGTCTACCGGGGCGCGATCGTGCAGTTCAACCTGTCGCAGCTCAGCGACAGCGCCGAGGGCCAGCACTACCAGCTCTTCGCCGTGCTGTCGGGCGGCGTCGTGCCCCTCGCCCAGTTCAAGGTCTTCGACCGGGTGGCGGGCTGCGGCGCCGATCCGGCCACCACCCCGCCGGGCCAGGTGGTGCAGCGCTACGACGAGGGCGCCGACCGCGCCACGCTCTGCGCCGGCGCCCGCACGCTGGGGGCCATCGACCGCATCGACCTGGGCTCCGCCAGCCTCATCGGCGGGGTGCGGGTGGACACGCCCGTGGATCTCAGCGGCGCCGAGCGCCTGTTCATCACCCTCGAGGCCGACGGCGACGCCGATCCCCGCCCCGGCCAGGTGATCATGGGCGCGGATCTGGGGGCCGGCGTGGCCCCCTACGACGCCGTCGAGGCCGCCTGCGTGGCCGACTTCTGCGCCAGCGCCGATCCCGCGGGGCCCGCGTACGCCGCGCGCTGCGGCGACAACGCCCCCCAGGTGCCCCGCGCGCGCCGTGGGGTGCTCGTGGGCGCCTTCCTGTCAGAGCCCACCCCCGACGATCCGTGCTTCGCCGCGCGTCAGGGTGATGTGGCGGTCGTCCCCGCCGATGACGACACCTTCCTGTGAGGTCCACCGCCATGCGCCCCATGCTCGACGCCACGACGCCCGCCCGCCTCCGCCGCCTGGACCGCGCCGCGGCCGTGGCCCTGCTCGGCCTGACCGCGGCGGTGGGGCTGCTGGGCTGCGACACGCTGGAGTGCGGCGCCGGCACCCACCGCGAGGGCGACCTGTGCACCCCCAACGTGCTGGTGGGCTGCGGCCCCGGCACGACCCTGCGCGACGGCACCTGCCAGGCCGATGGGGCCGGCGGTGAAGGCGGCGCGGGCGGCGCCGGCGGCGGCGCCCTGAGCTGTGGCCCCGGCACCACCGAGGTGAACGGCGTCTGCCGGCCCTCGCCCGACGGCGGCGCAGGCGGCGCGGGCGGCGCGGTGGTGGATCAAGGCGGCATGGGCGGCATGGGTGGCGCCGATCTCGGCCCGGTCGCCGATGGCGGACCCATGGACGCGGGCCCCGATGACGGCCCAGACGCCGAGCCCGACATGGCGCCCCCCGAGGCGTGCCCCCCCGAGCTGGTGCCCGGCATGCCCCCCGCGGCCTGCGCAGATCCCATCCCGGGCGGCTACTGCGTCACCGGCGTGGCCATCGACTTCACGACGGGCTGCGCCCTGCCCGCCGACGCCGGCCTGGTGGTGGCGGTGATCGATCCGGTGGCGGTCATCAACGGCATGGATCCCACCCGCGGCGTGGGCCAGGTGGGCCCCAACGGCACCTTCGCCGTGCCCGCGCTGGGCGCCTCGGGCCAGCTCGCGATCATCATCGACGAGGCGCCGATGGTGCCGGTGAACGGCTGGGTCCGCTCGGTGAGCGGCGTGCTGAACGGCGCCCCCGTGCCCAACACCACCTACCGAGCGACGGCCTTCTCGACCCCGCAGGCCACGGCCCGCACCTGGACCACCCTGCTCGACCTGCCCGACGGCGCCCTCGAGCAGCGTGGCTTCTTGGTGGGCCGGGTGCTGGGCCCCGAGGGCCCCGTGAGCGGCGCCCAGGTGCGGGGCCGCCAGCTCGCCAACCTGCTGGGCTGCGACGACGGCGGGGCCTGCCTGCGCTTCTTCGGGGATGATCTCAACCGGCTGCGCCCGCCCGGCGCGGGCGAGACGGCCGGCAGCGGCGCCTTCCTGGTCATCGGCAACGGCATGGAGGTGCTGCAGGACGCCTTCTACGTCGACAACCTGCCGGGCTACAGCGACATCCCGGCCGGCATGTCGCCGGGCAGCGGCTTCCACACCGCCTTCGTCCCCAGCCCCTGAGCCCCGGGCTGGCCCGTCAGGGGGCCGGCGCCGTGGGCCCCGGCGCGCCCTGCGCCAGCCACGTGCGCATCAACCGCATCTGCGCCTCGCTGAGGGGCGGCAGGCCCAAGGGCATGCCGAGCCGCGCCGCGTTTGGCGCGACGCCGCCGGCGGCGATCTCGGTGTGGCGGCGGGCCAGCGCCGCGTAGAGCAGCGGCGGCTGACCCGGCGCGGGGGGGGCGATGACGCTCTCGCGCCGCCCGTCCCGCACCAACCCCGCCTGCACCCCCGCGTAGGTCTCGAGGTTCAGGCCCAGGCCCTTGAAGCCCAGCCCGCCCGTGTTGCCCGCCCCGCCGTCGCCGGCGTTGCTGTCGGGGTGCATGTGGCAGTGCACGCAGATGCGGCCCAGCACCTCGTCGTAGACCTCGTCCCAGGTGACCGGCCGGGCCAGCACCGGGAAGTCGCGGGCCGGCGGGGGCGTCGGCGCCGCGAGCTCGGCGTGCAGCAGGAAGTCGGCCAGCTGCTCAGCGTCGGCTGCGGTGACGGCCTGCTTCGGCATGGCGGACTGCGGATCCACCGCCTGCGGATCTTGGACGAAGCGCACCAGGGTGGCGCGGTCGATGCGGCGGCGCACGTGGCGCAGGTCCGGCGCCAGGGCCGCCACCGGGCGCATGGCCTGCCAGTACGCGGCGTTGAGGCCCGGGCGCAGCACGGTGGCGCCCGTGAGGTGGCAGGTCACGCAGCCCAGCGCGACGAAGCGCGCCTGCCCGGCCGCGATCTGGGCGGGCGACACCGGCGCGGGCGACGGCGCCGCCGCCGGGGGCGCGCCCGGCACGGCCGCCAGCTCGGCCAGGTAGGCCACCACCGCGTCCTTCTGCGCCGCGGTCAGCCGCAGGGGGATCATGCGCTCGTCGAGGTGGGGCCGCAGATCCTCGCTGCGATCCAAAAAGCCGCGCACGAAGGCCGGCCGCACCCGCCGCAGGAGCGTGCCCAGGTCGGGCAGGCGGGTGAAGTGCACGATGTTGTCGAGGTAGCGATCCCACTCGGGGAACTCGACGCGCATCTTGGCCTTGGCGGCCTCGTCGCCCTTGGTGCCCAGGATCCAGGTGTGGCAGTCGACGCAGTGCTGCTCGCGGTCGGCGGGGGCGATGCCGCGGCCCTGGGCGAGCGCGTCGGTGACGGGGTGGCAGCGCGTGCACTGGGCCGCCTGCATCACCGCCCGGCCCGCCTGGGCCTGGGGCGACAGGGGCGCCGGGGCGGTGCCGACGCCCTCAGCGGAGGCCGGGCCCACCGCCCAGGTGAGCGCCCACGCGAGGGCGGGCCACCAAGCGCGGAGGCGGCCCATCGCTCAGCGGGTCTCGGCCACGGCGAGGGCGTCCGCCGGCACCGCGGCCGCCGCGACGGCGGCCTCGGCCGCGCGCAGGCGGCGCTGCTGGTCCACGTCGAGCTGGGCGACCTGCCCGGCCAGCACGGTCAGGTGCTCCTTGGCCTCGGCGGGCGACTCGGCGATGAGCCCCTCGGCGTAGGCCAGCCGCGCCGCGTGGTGGCCGGGGTGCACCGCCAGCGCGCGGTTCAGGCGGCTCATGGCGCGGTCGGCGCGGCCCTCCTTGGCGTGCAGGCGGGCGGCGCCGTAGGCGGCCTCGGCGATGGTCTCAGGCGCCTTGGCGTTGTGCATGGCCTGCTCGTACTGGCGGATGGCCAGCCGGGTCTTGCCCTGCTGCTCGCTCTGGCGGGCGAGGGCCAGCGTGTCCTTGGGCACCTTGATCTCGGCCACCACCACCGGGCGGCGGCGCATGGCGCAGGCGTCGGCCTGCTGGGGCGCGACGGTGACCAGGGCGGGCAGGGCGAGGGCGGCGGCGAGGGCGATGCGCTTCATGGGAGACTCCGGGGGCTGGGTGGCGGTGTGCGTTGGATGGGGCTTGGAACGCACCACCCGGCCCATGG
>JAUHVS010000039.1 GCA_030424955.1 bacterium
AGGCCGATCTGCAGACCCCCGGGCGCGACTACTTCGGCATCTGCATCCCGCCGCCGCTCAGCGCCATGCCGGGCTGCCCCGACACCAACTCCGATCGCTACCTGCACCTGCGCGCGCCCGTGCACAGCGCCGACGGCCTGGACGTCATGCTGGGCGAGGTGGGCCCCCTGCAGCAGTTCCTGCGCCCCGAGGCGCGGCTGCACGTGGTGATGGTGAGCGACGACGACCACCGCAACGGGGTGCTGCTGGCGGACCTGCAGGCCGCCGGCCTGGGCGCCGATCTGGTGTTCCACAGCATCGTGACCCTGCTCGACTACGTGGGCGGCTGCGGCGTGTTCGATCCCGACGAGGAGTGCTCGTGCGGCGACGAGCGCGGGCGCACCTACATCGCGCTGTCGGAGCAGACCGGCGGCCGGGTGCTCGACCTGTGCGACGAGGACTGGGATCCCATCTTCGGGGCGCTCAACGAAGAGGTCGAGGCCGCCGCCGAGATCCCCTGCGCCTTCGACATCCCCGAGGTGCGCGGCGCGGTCATCGATCCGCAGCGCATCAACGTGAGCTTCGTGGCCCCCGATGGCGCCCGCACCGAGCTGTTCAACGTGGACAGCTGCGACGCCGGCGCCGAGGGCTGGCGCTTTGACGATCCCATGGCGCCGCAGCGGGTGCTGCTCTGCCCGGGCGCCTGTGGCGCCATCGCCGGTGAGGTGGAGATCGAGTTCGGCTGCGACATCCGCAAGGCGCCCGACGGGCGCTGAGCGGGTCGCCGGCGCTGGGCGGGGGCCTGCGCTGGGCGGGGCGTCCGATCAGGGCGTCTTGTCGTGGCAGACGACCTTGCGGGCCTCCTTGATGGGGATCGGCGCGCCGTTGGGCACGAAGGTCTTGCCGTCCCACACCCGGCGGCCGTGCAGGGGCGCCGCCTCAGGGTCGCTGAAGCTGGCTTCGCGGGCCACGATGCCCGGCTTCTCGCCATAGGACACCACCTTGAGCAGGCCGGGGGGCGCGTACTCGCAGCGGGCGCCGCTGTCGGGGCGCTTGGCCACCGAGGGATCGCCCATGGCCGACTCGCTGAAGCCCAGCTTCACCTCGACCATCTCCTTGATGCCCGTGGCGGTGAAGCCCACGAGCGTCTCGAGGTGCGCCCACTGGTCGCCGCCGCCCGACCGGCGGCAGTGCACGATCACCCCCTGGTGGGCCTTCGAGAACAGCGGCGTGGCCCTGAGCTCCGGCTGGGCGCAGGCGCCGAACACCGCCGCGGCGCGGTAGGCGCCGGCCTTGTCCTTGAGCACCAGCAGCTGACTGCAGCCGCCCTCGTCCTCGCCCGGGCAGTTGCCCGCGCTCTGGGTCATGATGAACGCCTTGGTGATCTCGCCCTTGGCGTCGAAGGTGCCCCGCACCCGCGCCGCGGCCTTGCCCACCGGGTAGACGCTGTCGCAGTCGTCGGAGGTGATGTCCGAGAACAGCACCTTCTTGCCGTCCTTGAAGGTGCCCTCGACGGTCTCGCCGTCGAGCAGGCGGCGCAGCCCGACGATGGCGCCGTGGGTGTGGCCGGGCACGCAGGCCGCGACGCGGGCGTCGAAGGTCGCCGGATCGGGCAGGCCGTCCAGCTGGGCCAGGGCGGGCGTGGCCACGAGGGCCAGAGACAGGGGCAGCAGTCGCATGGTCACTCCAAGATCGGCGGCCCGCAGGCCGAGCGGGGGCACGCGACGGCGCCCACCGGATCCGTGCCCGGGGTAGGGACGCTGCGCAGCCTGTGTGTGGGGCCATGCACACCGCCGGGCGTGCACTTTTCCTGGCCGCTGCTTAACAGATCCGCACCGGCCGTGGGGAGGCGCTTGCTCACCCGCCGCGCCGCCGTCACCCTGCGCCCCCGACCCAACCGCCTGGGGGACAGCCATGCACAGCGAGCACGATGACGGCGCCGTGGCGGCCCTGCGCGCGGCCATGGACGGGGTGGACGACGCCCTGCTGGCCCTGGTGGCGCAGCGGCTGGGCCTGGCGCGGCAGCTCGGGGCGGCGAAGGCCGCGCGGGGCATCGCGGGCCGCGATCCCACCCGGGAGCGGGCCATCGTCGCGCGGCTGTCGGCGCAGGGCGCCGTGCCCGGGGATCTGGTGGCGTCGGTGTGGGCGGCGCTCTTCACGGCGAGCCGCTGGGTGCAGACCGAGCACGCCGAGCACGCCGCCCCCGCGGGCCCCGAGCCCCCCGAGCCCGATCAGTCGCGGTAGTCGTCGGGCTCCAGGCCCGCCTTGCGCAGCAGCCGGTGCAGGCTCTCGCGCTCCACCCCGGCGTCCCCGGCGGCCCGGGTCACGTTGCCCTTCCAGCGCCGCAGCAGCGCCACCAGGTAGGCCCGCATGGCGCGCTCGCGGGCGACGTCCATGGCCTCGCGGTAGGGCAGATCCACCAGCGTGTCGGCGGCCCGCGCCTGATCGCTCGGCGCCGGCAGCGCGGCGAAGGCGTCGGCCCCCACGGTGTCGCCGTCCGACAGCAGCACCGCCCGCTCCACGGCGTGGCGCAGCTCCCGCACGTTGCCGGGCCAGTCGTGGCTCACCAGCCGCGCCAGGGCGTCGGCCCCGAACCCCGCCATGGGCCGCCCGAAGCGCTGGGTGGCCTGATCCAGGAACGCCCGCGCCAGCAAGATGACGTCGTCGCCGCGGGCCCGCAGCGGCGGCAGCGCCAGCGGGAACACCCCGAGCCTGAAGTACAGGTCCTCGCGGAAGCGCCCGGCCTGCACGGCCTCGGCCAGATCGTGGTGGGTGGCGGCCACCACCCGGGCCTGGCTCGTGCGCTCGCGGGCCTCGCCCACCCGCCGGTAGGTGCCCTCCTGCAGCACCCGGTTGAGCTTCACCTGCAGGCTCAGCGGCAGATCGCCGATCTCGTCGAGGAACAGCGTGCCCGCCCCCGCCTCGGCGAACAGCCCGCCCTTGTCGGCGTTGGCGCCCGTGAAGGCGCCGCGGGCGTGGCCGAACAGCTCGCTCTCGAGCAGCGCCTCGGGGATCGCCCCGCAGTTCACCGCCACGAAGGGCGCCGCGTGCCGCCCGCCGGCGTCGTGGATCGCGCGGGCCACCAGCTCTTTGCCGGTGCCCGTCTCGCCGGTGACCAGCACCGTGACGTCCACGTCCGCCACCCGGCCGATGAGGTCGCGCACCCGCTGCATCGCGGGGCTCTCGCCCAGCAGCGGCGCCACGGACGCCTGCCGCTGCAGCGCCGCCTCGGCCCGCTCGGCCCGGTGGCGCAGGGCCCGGCGCTCGGCGGCGCGGGTGACCTTGTTGAGCAGATCGTCGGGCTCCACGGGCTTGGCCAGGTAGTCGAAGGCGCCCGCCCGCACCGCCCGCACGGCGTCGTCCACCTGGGCGTACGCGGTCATCAAGATGACCTCGGTGCGCGGCGCCCGCTCGCGCACCGCCGCCAGCACCGAGAAGCCGTCGGCCCCCGGCAGCCGCACGTCGCTCAGCACCACGTCGAACAGATCGGGGCCCAGCTTCGCCAGCCCGCCCTCGGCGTCCGGCGCCGCCTCCACCACGAAGTCGTCGCTCAGCAGCCGCACCAGCATGCGCCGCAGGGCCGCCTTGTCTTCGATGACCAGCACCCGCGCCGCGCTCAGCTCAGCCATGTGGCCTCCTCCACCAGCAGGCGGGTGTGCTTGCCCTGGGTCAGCACCTCGGCGTCCCCCAGGGTGATCAGGTGGTCCTTCGCGCGGCTGACCGCCACGTTCACCAGGTTCACCCGGGTGTTCAAGAACCGCAGGCTGCGCGGGCGGGTGACCACCGTCGAGAACAGCACCACCGTGCGCTCGCCGCCCTGGAAGCGGTGCACCGTGCCCGTGGCCACGCCGCCGTCCTCGCCGTGGGGCACGCCCATCTCCCGCAGGGCCGCCCGCAGCAGGTCGAGCTGGGCCACGTAGGGGGTGATGACCGCGATCTCCTCGGGGGGCACGCCGCCGCGGCGCAGGTGGTCCAGCAGCCGCAGCACCCCGTGCACCTCGGCCTCGTTGATCCAGCTGCCCCGGGCCCGCTGCTGGGCGCCCTTCATCGGCGCGAACAGCACCGGCGCGGTGAGCAGCGGCACCCACTGGCTCAGGCTGCGCGCCGGCGTGTGCACCGTCAGGTCGTAGCCGCACAGCCGGTCGCTCAGCGCGATGATCTCGGGCTGGCAGCGGAAGTGGTCGGTGAGGGCCAGCGCCTGCGCGCCCAGGGCGCCGTTCACCAGGGCCTGCGCGTTGCTGCCGCCGGCCGCCGCCACCCGGAAGGGGGCGAGGGCCTCGGCGCTCAGGGTCAGCTCGGCCTGCCGCTGGGCCCGGCGCTCGTCGCTGGGCGTCAGCTGCACCACGGGCTCAAGCTGGTGCACGTCGCCGATGACCAGCGCGCGGTGGGCCCGCAGCAGCGCCGACACCGCATAGGCCGGGTGGCACTGGCCGGCCTCGTCGATGACCACCCGATCCAGGCACGCGGGCTCGGCGGGGAAGGTGTTGCCCAGCGACAGCAGCGTGCAGCCCCACACCGGGAACAGCCGCCGCAGCCAGGTCTCGACGTCGGGGGCCTCCTCGAAGAGCCGCCGCAGGCTGTGCACCTCGTAGGCCACGGCCACCGCCCGCGACAGGGCCTGGCGCAGGGGCTCGGCGCGGCTCACCGCCCAGCGCTCCCGGGCCTCGATGGCCCGCTCATAGACCGCGTGGGCGAGCTGGTTGAGCTCGGCGCGATCCGCCGGCGGGGGCACGTCCGCCACCAGCGCCTGCAGGTCCGCCCGCTCCACCTCGAGCTCGGCGCGGCGCTGGGCGGCCTTGCGCTCGGCCCGCAGGGCCAGCAGGGCCACCTGGGCCGCCTCCAGGGCGTCCGACAGCTCGCCGACCTCGGCCTCCCAGCGGTCCACCTGGTCGTCCACGGGCAGGTCCGCCGCCATCGCGGGCGGCAGACCCACCGTCAGCGGCCGGCCCACGGCGATCAGCGCCTTCTCGAGCTTCGGCTGGTCGCGCACCTGCATGCGGCGGGTCAGCGTCAGCACCTCGCGCAGCGCGCTGGCCCCGCCGGGCACCAGGGCCGACTGCAGCTGATCCACCCGCCGCAGCATGGGCCGCAGGGCGTGCAGCGCCTGGTTGATGACCTCGGGGGGCACGTCGGCCCCGTCGCCGGCCGGCAGCTCCGCGAGCCGGGCCTCGACCTTGGCCAGGTGCGCCACCCGCTGCCGGTACAGCACCTGGGGCCCGCGGCGCTCGGCCAGCGCGTCCTGCACCGCCCGCAGCCGCGCCAGCGCCGCCTGGTAGTCGGCCTCGGCGTCGCCCTCGCCGCACTCGGCGTCCAGCCAGGCCAGCGTGCGGTTCAAGACCTCGGTGGTGGCGTGGGCGACCACGGGCTGGCTGCCCACCCGCAGCGCGATGGGCAGCCGCTCGGGGGGCAGATCCACCGCCAGCGGATCCAGGGCGTTGTCCACCGCGCGGTTGTTGGTGCTGGTGACCATCAGCACGTCGTCGGGCATCTCGGCGCCGTCGGCCAGGGCCTGCGCGCGGGCCGCCACGCCGTGGGCCGCCAGCGCGCCGATCAGCTCGGTCTTGCCCGTGCCTGGGGGGCCCTGCGCCGCCGTCAGCGCCGAGCCCAGGAACCGCTCGGCCACCCGCTGCTGGCCCTCGGTGAGCCCGCGGGGGTGGGCCGCCGCGGCCAGGGGCTGCCAGCCGATCTCGCCCGGCCGCTGGCCCAGCGCCGCGCACAGCGCCGTGCCCTCGCTCCAGGGCGCGCGCCCGGGCGGCCGCCGCACCAGCTCGGCCAGATCCCGCTGCAGGTGCCAGGTCGCGAAGGCCGCGCTGCCGTCGTACACCAGCCCCACCGGGTACACCTTCACGCCGTCGGGCAGCCGGGCGCGCATCACGGTGATCAGGCGATCCATCTGCGCCACGGGCGGGGCGTCGGCGGGCAGGGGCGGGCCGTCGGGGTCGAGCACCTGGCACACCGCCGCCACCACCTGCCCGGCGGGGGGCGCGACCTCGCCGTCGAGGGCCGCGAAGAGCTCCGACAGGGTCTCCTCGTCCACCCCCAGGGTGCGCCCCAGCAGCAGCGGATCCGCCGAGAACCAGGGCGAGCCCGCGTCGGGTGCGGGCGCCGACAGCCGGATGGTGGTGGGGGGCGGCGGCAGGCGGCCGGCCCGCCGATCGGCCCAGGACGGCGCCTGGAAGCGCTTGTCGTCGGCGGTGCGGAAGCCCACGTCCACCTCGAAGCGCAGCAGGCTCGCCAGCTCGCCGCGGCCCTCGAAGTGCACCACCGGCCAGCCCACGAACCAGGTCGGCTGGGCCTGCTCCGGGCGGCCCCGGGCGGCGGCGGACTCGGCGCGGTAGCGCACCCGCAGCCAGCGCTCAAAGAAGGCCTGGGTGGCGGCGTCCATGGGCCCCAGCCAGCGCGGCTCGGCGCGGGTCAGCAGGGTCAGCGCGCGGTCCAGCCGCAGGTAGCCGATGCCCTGGCCAGGATCGCGCAGGTCGATGGGCAGCGGGCGCGAGGGCGGCTTGCGGGCGCGGGGGCGGGCCGCCAGGGCCTCCTCCTGGCGCACCACCGCGAGCCAGTAGCGCAGCACCTCGAGCATCTGGGGCGAGGACAGGGACATCGACGGGAGCCTACACGGAGCGGGCGGTGGCGGTGAGGAGGTTGCGCCGCGGGGCGCGCGGATCAGCGGGGGGGCGACGGCTCAGAAACTCGCCTGCAGCCCGACGCCCGTGGGGCCCACGCTCACCGAGGCGTCGCCGCGGTCGAGCACCAGCAGGGTGACCCCCGCCGCCGCGCCCAGCAGCCCCACGCCCAACAGGATGTCGGCGCCCAGGGCGTAGCCCGCGCCCTTGGACTGGGCGTCGTCCCACGCCGCCGGCGTGCGGGCGGGATCCTTGGCCAGATCGTCCAGCCGCTGGTCTTCTTCGTTGGCCAGCACCCCGAGCACGGCGAAGCCGCCGAGCGCCGCCGCGCCGACGCCGAGCGCCACCCAGCCCCACGGCGCGGTGCCCGAGGCGGGCGCGGCGGGCGCCACCTGCGCCGTCACGGGCGCCGCCACGGGCTCGGGCGCCACCACGGGCGCGGGGGTCGCGGCGGGCTTCGCCAGGTGCCCCAGGGCGGCGATGGTGGCCTCGACCTGCGGGCGGTCGGGGGCGTTGGGGGCCAGCGCCAGGTAGCGCTGGTAGAAGTCGCGGGCCGGCCCGTAGCGCCGCATCTCTTCGAAGGCCCGCGCCATGTTGAACACCAGCGTGGGGCTGGGATCGATGCGGTAGGCGCGGGTGAACTCCACGATGGCCGACTCGTAGTCCTTGGCCTTGAAGTGGGTCACGCCCGCCTCGTAGTAGCCCGCCGCCGCCGCCCGCTGCTCAGCGGTGGGCGCGGGCGCCTCGGGGGGCGCCGCCCAGGCGCCGGGCCCCAGGGCCGCCACACAGCAGGTCGCGAGGAGAGCACGGCGCAGAGGGCGGTGGGACACGGGCGGGCCTCCGAGGGTGTGAGCCGCCCGGCGAGCCGGGCCGACCCCTGCGAGGCTACGGGGCCAGCGGGCGACGGTCAACGCGGGGCGCCCCGTCCGACCGCAGGCTGGCGAAACTCTGTGGCCCCCTGTCAGATTTCAGGGGCGGTGACGTCCGGCGGAGCCGCCCAGGCCACGCGGCGCGGGGGACCCGGGCGCGGCCCGGTTCCTGCATCGCTCCGGCCGGGAACGCACACCTCAGGGGGGGAACAGATGGCGAGCACACTCACACGCTGGGCGGCCATGGGCCTGCTGAGCGCCTCAGCGATCGGCTGCGTCGACGCCAGCGAGACGCCCCCGGGGCAGTCCATCGACCCCCTGGCCCAGCTCATCCCCGCCGGCACCTGCGACGACCTGCGCGATCAGCTTGCGAGCCGGGCGCTCACGCAGATGGAGCAGCTCATCAAGCGCAACGAGGCCCTGGCCACCCAGCCGTGCGGCGAGTTCGACAACGGCGGCGAGGCGCCCGGCGTGGGCACCCCAGCCTCGGTCTCCGGCGGCGCCCGCAGCGCCAGCAACGTGCAGGTCGCCGGCGTCGACGAGGCCGACCTCATCGAGACCGACGGCACCCACCTGTACGTGCTCACCGAGGCGGGGCTCGAGATCCTCACGGTGTGGCCCCCCGAGGCCGCCGCCCACCTGGTCACCCTCCCGCTGCCCGACCCCGGCGTCGCCCGCGGCCTGTTCGTCGACGGCGACCGCGCGGTGATCTACGTCGATCGCGCCGCGAAGGTGCTGCCCGAGGCTGACCTCACCGGCACCTTCGGCCCGTATGGCGTGCCGCCCGCGGTGGGCGGCCTGTGCCCCTTCGGCATCGGCTGCGAGTTCTCGGGCAACAACCGCGCGCTGCAGATCCTCACGGTGGACGTCGCGGACCCCAGCGCCCCGCGGATCATCCGCAACACCCGGCTGAACGGCAGCTACGTCGCCGCCCGCCGCATCGGCGAGGCGGTGCACACCGTCGTGGACTTCCCGCCGCCCGTGGTGCGCGGCGTGCGCTACTGGCCCGAGGGCCTGCCCGACAGGTGCGGCGTCGACCCCGAGGTCGCCCGCGCCGCCTTCGACACCCTGCGCGCCGAGAACGTGCGGGTGCTCACCGGGCGCCCCCTGGCGGACTGGCTGCCGGCCGTCACCGACGTGCGCGGGCCGGGCGCCCCCGACGCCCGCGAGGTGTCGGGCCTGCTCGAGGCCTGCGACAGCGTGTGGTACGCCCACCTGCAGTCGGGCCGCGGCTTCGTGAGCGTGCTCTCGCAGACCATGCGCGGCGATCAGCGCCTGTCGGCCGAGACCATCGTCGGCGAGCCCGGCGCCGTGTACGCATCCGGCGAGGCCCTGTACATCGCCACCCGCCGCCGCCTCGTCGCCGATCAGGCCTGGTTCTCGTCGGTGCCCGACAACCAAGAGGCCACCGTCGTCCACCGCTTCGCCCTGCGCACCGAGCGCCTGCCCCTGGACGCCAACGGGCGCCCCGTCGTGGACTACCAGGGCTCGGTGGCCGTGCCCGGCCTGCTGCTCAACCGCTTCGCCCTGGACGAGCGCGCCGGCGCCCTGCGGGTGCTGTCGACGGTGGGCTTCGAGATCGCCGAGACCGACGATCCCATCACCGACTACGCCCCGGAGTACGGCGACGTGGTGTCGGTCCCCCACCGCGACACGGGCCACGCGCCCACGCCCGACCGGTCGAGCCGGCTGACCGTGCTGGACACCAACCGCGTCGGCCGCCTCGCCATCACCGGCTGGGCCGACGCCCTGGCCGCCAACCGCGACCTGGGCGCCGTGCGCTACCTCGACGAGTGGGCCCTGCTGTCCTTCGCCGACAGCGGCCGGCTGCAGCTGGTGGATCTGCGCGACCCCAGCAAGCCCCAGGCCCGCGGCAGCGTCGACACCGAGGGCACGCCCCGCTTCCTGCACCCGCTGGCGAGCGGGCAGGTGCTGGCGGTGTCGGCCCTGGCGCCGCAGATCGAAGAGACGCGGGACGAGAACGGCGACGTCACCGCCAGCGTGGCCGGCCCCGGCGGCCTGGCGCTGTCGCTGCTCGACCTGAGCGACGCCGACCAGCCCCGGGTGGTGGGCGAGGCCCGCTACGCCAGCGCCCGCTCCGCCGCGCTGAGCGATCCGCTGGCGCTGAGCGCCTTCCCCCAGGCCCAGGCCCTGGCGGTGCCCGTGCAGCAGTGCGCCCCCGCCGCCGACACCGACGGCCTGCCCCCGGCCTTCGACGGCCTGGCGGTGTTCGACGTGACCGCCAGCGGGTTCGCCGAGCGCGGGCGCATCGACCACCTGGCCCCCGACGGCGCCTGCGACGACGCGCCCCAGGTGCAGCGCAGCGTGTTCATCGAGGACAGCGTGGTGAGCGTGGGCCGCACCGCGGTGCACATCACCGGGCTCAGCGACCTCGGCCCGCGCGGCCGGGTGGCCTTGGAGGGCCGCCCCGTCAGGCCTTCTGATCCGGACGAAGGCTCGGGCGAGGGCGGCGGCATGGGCGGCCGCGACGACGCGCCCACCGATCCGCCCCCGGGCGACGAGCCCCCCGGTGACGAGGCGCCCATCGAGCCCCCCGGCGACGAGCCCCCGAGCGACGGTGGCCCGCCCGACGAGCCCCCGAGCGACGGCGGCCCGCCCGACGAGGGCTCAGCCGACGGCGGCGTGCCCGACGCCCCGTGAGGTCGGCCCCCGCCGCCCCGGTGGACCCCCCGCGCCGTGGCCCGTAGAGTGCCCCACAGACGCCCGCCCTGGAGCCCGCCGATGCGCCCCGTCCTGCTGTCGCTGCTGAGCCTCGCCGCCGCCGCGCTCGCGGGCTGCACCGCCACCACCGACTTCGATCGCCCCTTCCCGCCGACCGTCGCGGACGCCGGCGTGAGCGCCTGTGCCGACGAGTGCCGCGCGGCGCTCGGGTGCCTCGACGACCTTGACCGGTGTACGGGGACGACCTTCCAAGACCCCCCGGACCAGCAGCTCTTCTTGGGCTACTGCGTGCGCGAGTGCGAGGCCACCGGCAACGGCCCGGCCTTCACCCAGTGCCGCGACGGGCTGCTCGACGACTGGGCGGATGACTACGGGCAGGCCTTCACCGACCTCTGCGAGGCGCCGGCGCCGCTGTGCGATCAGCTGTGTGCCGAGGACGTGGGCACCAGCGCCCTGAGCGACTGCCTGGGCAGCGTGACCCTGCCGCTGCGCGGCGAGGTGGTGTGCCGGGAGTTCTGCCGCAGGCTGGAGGGCGCCTTCTGGCAGTGCGCCGGCGCCGCGACCTATGACACCCCCAACGCCCCGGTCTGCGACCGGCTCAAGCGCTGCCGCGGCAGTCTCAACTGACCAGCGCCGATCGACCCGCCCCTCACCCCGTCAGCAACGCCAGGAACCGCGCCCCCGCCCGCCCCAGCGGCCGCTGCGCCGGGTGCACCAGCTGCGGCGTGAACGTGAACCGCCCCCCCGGCTGATAGTCCACCGGCACCAGCCGCCCCGCCGCCAGATCCGCCTCGATGAGGTAGCGGGGCATCCACCCGAACCCCAGCCCCAGCAGCAGCGCCTGGCGCTTGGTGTTGAAGTCGCTCAGGTAGAACGCCCGCGGCGCGTGGAAGCGGTGGGCGTTGACCACCCGGTGGCTGGTGGACGAGTCGTGCACCGTCAGCTCCACCAGCGGCTGCAGGTCCGCCAGGGTCACCCCAGGCTGGCCCGCCAGCGGGTGATCGGGCGCCACCACCAGCACGCAGGTCACCGGCGGCAGCGGGTGCGCAACAAGCTGTGGCCCCGAGGTCCAGTCCTTCACCAGCATCAGGTCCGCGGCGTCGGCCTCGAAGCGGTCCTGCACCCCGCCCAGGAACTCCACCTTGAGCTGGATCTGGGTGGGCACGCCCTCGTCGGCCAGCCGCTTGAGCACCCGCAAGATGGGCTCCATGGGCAGGATGCCGTCGACGATGATCTCGAGCCGCGGCTCGAAGCCCGCGCCGAAGCGCGCGGCCAGGTGGGTCAGCCGGCGGGCCCGGGCCAGCACGTCGCGGGCCTCGTCGAGCACGGCCCGCCCCGCCGGCGTGAGCACCGCGCGGTGCCCGCTGCGGTCGAACAGGGCGATGTCGAGATCGGCCTCGAGCTGCTTGATCAGGTAGCTCACCGCCGACTGCACCTTGTGCAGCGCGCGGGCGGCGGCGGCGAAGCTGCCGTGGCGATCCACCGCCTCCAGGGCCTCCAGGGCGTCCAACGAGATCTGCACGGCGCACCATCAAAAAAGCAGATGAAGACGATGCAAGCATTGCGCTTTCTCTCGATGAGGTCGAGCCGCTACGGGTGAGGGGTCCCCTGCCACCTTCGCTCACCGTCCGAGAGGCGCCCCATGCACCATCACCGCCGCGGCCAGACCACCCGCCAGGCTCACGTGGATCTGCCCCCGGGCACCGTCGAAGAGGAGTTCGGCCGCGACGGCTTCTTCGGGCGGGTCAGCCACCTGTACCGCAGCCAGCCGCCGGTGAACTGGACCGAGATCGAGGGCGACTGCCGCCCCGCGGCCTTCCACGCCGAAGAGCTGCCCGGCCTGGGCGGCGACTACGTGCGCAGCCGCGTGCCCTTCCTGCACAACCAGGACGTGGTGCTGAGCATGGCGCGCCTGGACGGCGAGCAGACCGAGCACTTCCGCAACGCCGACGGCGACGAGGTGCTCTTCGTGCACCGCGGGGCCGGCCGCATCGAGACCGACTTCGGCCCCCTGGCCTACCGCCGCGGCGACTACCTGGTGGTGCCCCGCGGCACCGTCTACCGGCTGTGCCCCGTCGAGGCCACGAGCCTGCTGATCATCGAGACCGCCGGCGCCATCGACGTGCCCGACCGCGGCCTGCTCGGCAAGCACGCCCTGTTCGATCCCGACGTCATCGAGGTGCCCACCCCCGAGCCCGCCGCCGAGGAGCCCGGCCGCGAGAGCTGGAACCTGTGGGTGAAGCGCGCCGGCAAGCTGACCCGCGTGGCCTACCCCTTCAACCCCATCACCACGGTGGGCTGGAAGGGCGACCTGACGGTGTGGCGGCTGAACGTCGACGACATCCGCCCGGTGACCAGCGAGCGCTACCACCTGCCGCCCACGGCCCACGCCACCTTCGTGGCGTCGAACGTGGTGGTGTGCACCTTCCTGCCGCGGCCGCTCGAGAACGGCGATCCGGGCGCGCTGAAGGTGCCGTTCTACCACGCGAACATCGACTACGATGAGGTGCTGTTCTACCACGACGGCGAGTTCTTCAGCCGGGCGGGCATCCAGCCGGGCATGGTCACCTTCCACCCGCAGGGCATCCACCACGGGCCCCAGCCGGGCGCCGTCGAGGCCGCGAAGGCCAAGACCCGCACCGAAGAGAAGGCGGTCATGATCGACACCCGCCACCCGCTGACGCTCACCCCCGAGGCCAACGGCATCGAGTGGGCCGACTACTGGAAGTCCTGGCAGGGCGCCTGAGCCCCCCGCCCGCCCCCTCAGCACACTCAGCTCACCCCTCAAATCACCGGAGCCCCCCAATGCACACCGACACCACCAACCCCGCCGGCATCAAGGGCATCGCCTTCGTCGAGTACGCCCCGGCCGCGGGCGTCGACCTGCACGCCCTCTTCGGCGCCTTCGGCTTCAGCCGCACCCAGCGCCACCCCGGCGCGCCCGTCGACGTCTACGCCCAGGGCGACATCCGCTTCCTGGTCAACCACGGCGCCGACAGCTTCGCCGGCCAGTTCGCGAAGGCCCACGGCCCGAGCGTGTGCGGCCTGGCCCTGCACGTCGAGGACGCCGCCGCGGCCTACACCCAGGCGGTGGCCCGGGGCGCGCGGCCCTTCGACCCCGCGGCCTCGGGCCGCCTCGCCTACGACCTGCCGGCCGTCTATGGCATCGGCGACAGCGCCCTGTACTTCGTCGATCGCCTCGACTGGTTCGGCGCCGACTTCGTGCCCCACCCCAACGCGGTGCACGTGCCGCCCAAGGGCTTCAAGGTCATCGACCACCTCACCAACAACGTGCGCAAGGGCACGCTCGAGGCCGTGGCGTCGGTCTACAAGGACGTCTTCGGCTTCACCGAGGTGCGCCACTTCGACATCCGCGGCGAGCAGACCGGCCTGTACAGCTACGCGCTGCGCTCGCCCTGCGGCACCTTCTGCATCCCCATCAACGAGGGCACCGAGGCCAAGAGCCAGATCGAGGAGTATCTGCGCGAGTACAACGGCCCCGGCATCCAGCACATCGCCCTGCTGAGCGACGATCTGTTGGGCAGCCTGGACGCCATGCAGGGCGCCGGCGTGGCCTTCCTGGACATCGACGATGAGTACTACGCCAACGTCTTCAAGCGGGTGCCGGGCGTCACCGAGGATCCCGCGCGCATCCAGGGCCACCAGGTGCTGGTGGACGGCGACGACGAGGGCTACCTGCTGCAGATCTTCACGCAGAACGTGATCGGCCCGGTGTTCTTTGAGCTGATCCAGCGCAAGAACCACCTGAGCTTCGGCGAGGGGAACTTCGGGGCGCTGTTCCGCAGCATCGAGCGCGACCAGCAGCGCCGCGGCGTGCTGGACGACTGATCCGCCGCGGCCGCCGGGCGCCCGCCTCGGGGGCGGACCCGACTCAGCCCGGCTGGGGGCGGCTCAGGGCGGGGGCATCAGGTCGTCGGGGCCGCTCGGCGCGTCGGGCAGCTGGCCCTGGGGGTTGGCCTGCATCTCCTGGAACTTCTTGAAGTTCTCGAAGTCGGCCTTGGACTTCTCGCGGGCCGCCGCGGCCGCCTCCTCCTCTTTGCGCTTCGCGTCGGCCTTCGCCTTCGCGCGGTCCTTGGCGGCCTTCTTCGCCGACTTCTCGGCCTCGTCGTCCACCCACTTGCCCTTCTTGGGCTTCCCGTACACCAGGATCACGTCGTAGGGCGTGGGCCAGGTGATCTTGCGCTCGTGCACCAGCCCGAGCCGCAGCACCCGCCGGATGCGCTCGCCCTGGGTCTCCATGCCGGGCTTCGCGTACAGGTAGGTGCTCACGCGGCTGTTGGCGTCGGTGCCCACCCGCGCCACGGGGATCCCCTTCTTCTCCAGGGTCTCGACGAAGCCGCGCACGTCGTCGGCGCCCTTCGGCCCCGCGCCGTTGAGGATCTGCACCACCGCGGCGCCGGTCAGCGCCTTGAAGGACGGCTGAGACCGCAGCCGGGCGAACTCCTTGTCCTCGGCGGCCCGGCGGATCAGCTTGCGGGCCAGATCGCTGTTGATGGACTTCATCTGCTTCAGCGTGCCCACGGCGTCCACGGCCTGGCCCATGCGGGCGTAGCACACCGCCGCCAGGTAGAGCGGCTTGGCCCAGGTGGGATCGGCGTCGCCGGCCGCCAGGAAGGCCCCCAGGGCGGGCTCGATCTGGTTGCCGCGGTAGAGCTTCACCCCCCGGCTGTACTGCGCGGTGGCCTCCCGGCGATCGGGCGGCCGCTCCGCGAACACCTCGGCGGCGGCGTTGGGATCCACCCCCAGGTGGTCGACGGGCCCCTCGCCCGGGCGGGGCTCGGCGGCGTCCGTGGCGTCGGCGCCGATGCCGGCCGCGGCCCCCAGCACGGGCAGGTCGGTGCCCGCCCGGCGCAGCCCGCGCTCGTCGCTGCCGATGCTCCGCGGGCGCACGCCCAGGCGCTTCATGCTGCCCAGGGCGATGGCCTTCTCGCCGCGGCTGCCCTCGGCGTACACCTTGTCGAGCACGGTGTGCATGCGGGCGCGCTCGTCGTCATCGATGGCGCTGGTCTTGCGGTACATCTCGTAGCGCTTCACGCACCGCACCAGCTCGGGCAGCGCCTGACCCTGCCAGCCGCGCAGCACCTCGTCGCAGTCGCCGCGGTGGCGGGCCCAGCGGTCTTCAGCGGCGGCGGGCCAGGCCAGGCACAGGGCGGCGAGGGCGATCAGGGGCGCGGTGCGCATGGGGAACCTCCAGAGCGGTCGGGGGCAGGATACGGCACCCAGGCCCCCTCCCTTCAACGCCCCTTTACGGTCTCGGGTCTCATCGGTATCGTCCGCGCCGTCCCGGTCCCCGGGTGAAGGAGGTGCCGTGCAGGCCCAGGCGCAGGGCGCAGTGGTCGCGATCATCCCGGCACGTGCCGGCTCCGCGCGGCTGCCCCTCAAGCCCCTGGCCGACCTCGCCGGCCGCCCCCTCATCGCCCGCGTGTACCAGCGCGTGGCCGCCCTGACCGACCTCTTCGACGCCGTGTACGTGACCACCGACGACCCCCGCATTGAGGCCGCGAGCCGCGCCGCCGGCGCCCCCGTGCTGCGGGTGGACGCCCCCTGCGCGAGCGGCACCGAGCGGGTGGCCCGGGCCGCCGCGGCCCTGCCGGCGCCCCCGGCGGTGGTGGTCAACGTGCAGGGCGACGAGCCCTTCGTGGCCGCCGAGCCCCTGCGCGCCCTGGTGGCCGCCGTGCGGGGGGGCGCCGCCATCGCCACCGCCGCGGCCCCCTGCCCGCCCGCCGCCCGCGCCGACCGCCACGCCGTCAAGGTGGTGTGCGACGGCCAGGGCCGGGCCCTGTACTTCTCGCGGGCGCCCATCCCCGGTGATCTGCACCTGGGCCTGTACGCCTTCAGCGCGGCCGCGCTGGCCGCCGTCGCGGCCCTGCCCCGCGGCCCCCTCGCCGTCGCCGAAGACCTGGAACAGCTCGCCTGGCTCGAGGCCGGCTGGCCCATCCAGGTGTGCCCGGCGGCCGCCCCGACTCTCAGCATCGACACCCCGGCGGATCTGGCCCTGGCCCACCGCCTTCTCGCCGAAGAGGCCCACCGATGAGCATCAGCAAGCGCCCCACCAAGCACATCTTCGTCACCGGGGGCGTCGCCTCGTCCATCGGCAAGGGGATCGTCGCCGCCGGCATCGGCGCCCTGCTCGAGGCCCGCGGCCTGCAGGTGACCCACATCAAGCTCGACCCCTACGTCAACGTGGATCCGGGCACGATGAACCCCTTCCAGCACGGCGAGGTCTTCGTCACCGACGACGGCGCCGAGACCGACCTGGATCTCGGCCACTACGAGCGCTTCACGTCGGCGGTGATGACCCGCAACAACAACGTGACCACCGGCCGCATCTACGCCTCGGTCATCGAGAAGGAGCGCCGCGGCGACTACCTGGGCGGCACCGTGCAGGTCATCCCGCACATCACCGACGAGATTAAGGACTTCGTGGTGCGCGGCGCGCAGGACGTGGACGTCTGCATCACCGAGATCGGCGGCACCGTGGGCGACATCGAGTCGCTGCCCTTCTTGGAGGCCCTGCGCCAGCTCAAGGTGGACGCCGGCCGCGGCAACGCCATCAACGTGCACGTCACCCTGGTGCCCTACATCCCGGCGGCGGGCGAGCTGAAGACCAAGCCCACCCAGCACTCCGTCAAGAACATGCTGTCCATCGGCATCCAGCCCGAGATCATCGTCTGCCGCAGCGACCGCGACATCGACGAGGGCCTCAAGAAGAAGATCGCCCTGTTCTGCAACGTGGAGCAGCGCGCGGTGATCACCGGCCGCGACCTCAAGAGCATCTACGCCGTGCCGCTGGCCTTCTACCGCGAGGGCCTCGACCAGCTCACCTGCGACTACCTGGGCATCTGGACGGGCCAGCCCAACCCCGAGCCCTGGGAGGCCATCCAGCGCCAGATCGAGGACGCCACCCGCCGGGTGACCATCGCGGTGGTGGGCAAGTACGTCGACCTGGTGGACGCCTACAAGAGCCTGCACGAGTCGCTGCTGCACGGCGGCATGGCCAACGGCGCCAAGGTCGACCTGCGCTACATCGACAGCGAGGACATCGAGACCCGTGGCGCGGCCCCGCTGCTGGACGGCGCCGACGGCATCCTGGTGCCGGGCGGCTTCGGCGGGCGCGGCACCGAGGGGAAGATCGAGGCCATCCGGTACGCCCGCGAGACGAAGGTGCCCTTCTTCGGCATCTGCCTGGGCCTGCAGCTCGCGGTCATCGAGTTCGCGCGGCACGTCGCCGACCTCAAGACCGCCAACAGCGTGGAGTTCGACGCCAACGCCGAGCACCCGGTGGTGCACCTGATGGACCACCAGCACAAGGTCACCAAGAAGGGCGGCTCCATGCGGCTGGGCGCCTACCCGTGCACCCTGGGCAAGGGCACGCTGGCCCGCGCGGTGTACGGCGCCGCCGACATCAGCGAGCGCCACCGGCAC
>JAUHVS010000824.1 GCA_030424955.1 bacterium
GCCGCAGGTGTGGTCGCGGCGCCTACAGCCGGCGGTACACGCCGACGACCTGCCCCAGCACCATGGTCTGCCGGAAGTCCTGCGCGTTGATGTAGATGGGCTCCATCGCGCTGTTCGCCGGCTGCAGGCGGATGCGATCTGGCTCTCGGTAGAACCGCTTGCAGGTGGCGTCGCCATCGATCATCGCGATCACCGTGTCGCCCTGGCTGGCCGACGGCGTCTTGCGCACGAAGACGTAGTCGCCGTCGAGGATGCCGTCTTCGATCATGGACTCGCCCACGATGCGCAGCGCGAAGACCTCGCGCTGGCCACCCAGGAGGAAACGATCCACCCGCACGGTGTCCTCGGCGTGCTCCACGGCGAGGATGGGCTCGCCCGCCGCGACCCGGCCCAACACCGGCACTTCGACGATCTCGCTCTCGTCCTGGCGCGGCGTGGCGCGGGGCTTGGGGTCCATCTGCACCGGGCGCATGGCGCGGCTCTTGAGGTCCGTGCGATCGAGGTAGCCCTTTCGCTCCAGCGCCTTGAGATGGTCGTTGACGCCATTGGTGGACTTGATACCCATGTGGCGACCGATCTCGCGGATGGTGGGCGGGTAGCCGTTCACCTGGATCGAGCGAGTGATGTACTCGAGGATCTCGCTCTGTCGAGTGGTCAGGCCCTTCATCTGCGGTCCTCCGAGTTTGATACTGAACTAAGATTCATGTATGCGAGCAACGTACTGAACGGGCGAGCAGGCTGTCAACGCACGTTTTCTAGAGAGGTGGCTTTTCATGCGCTCGGTTCTGTTGGCTTCGGGTTCGCCTCGACGGCGTGCGTTCCTGGAAGGGGCGGACGTGCCCCACGTCGTGCACGCGGTTGATCTGGACGAGCGGCAGCGGCCGGGTGAGGCGGCGGACGTGTACGCGCTCCGGTTGGCCGCCGAGAAGGCGGACGCGGCGTGGGCCGCGCGGCCTGCGGGGGCGCCCGATGTGGTGCTGGCTGCGGACACCGTGGTGGTGCTCGACGGCCGGGTGCTGGGCAAGCCCGCGGACGCCGATGACGCCGCGCGCACCCTGGGGCTGCTGTCTGGGCGAACGCACGAGGTCATCACCGCTTGGGCGCTGCTGGTGGGCGGCCGTCGGGTCGAGCACACGCTGGGGCGGGCCAGGGTCACCTTTGAGGCCCTCACCGCCGCTGACATCTCGGCCTACGTCTCGACGGGGGATCCCCTCGACAAGGCGGGGGCCTACGGGGTGCAGGGTCCGGCCGGGCGCTTCATCGAGCGGGTCGAGGGCGACTATGCCGCCGTGGTCGGGCTGCCCATCGAGGCCGTGCTGGCTGGGCTTGTGCGCCACCAGGTGCTGCCCGACGCAGGGCCGCTCGACCGCCAGGCTCGGTCGGTGCGCGGTCGGATTGCGGCTGCGGCGAGCGGGAACGGCCGGCCAGCGGCCTCCGTGACGTTGGTGGCGGTCAGCAAGCGTCAGCCGCTGGCGCGGGTGGCGGCGGGCGTGGCGGCCGGGTTGACCGATCTGGGTGAGAACTATGTGCAGGCATGGCGGGAACGGGTGGATCAGCTGCCCGCGTCGGTCCGCTGGCATTTGATCGGGCACCTGCAGCGCAACAAGGCGCGGTTCGTGGATGAGCGGGTCGCGCTGGTGCATGGCGTCGCCGCGGTGTCGACGGCCCAGGCGCTGGGGAAGGTGGGTCGGGCCAGCGGGCGGGCCGTGCCCCTGTTGGTTCAGGTGAACGTGGGCCAAGAGGCCAGCAAGGCGGGCGTGCTGGCCGCCGATCTGGCCAGCGTGCTCGACGACATGGCCGCGATCGATGGGGTCCGGGTGGACGGGCTGATGACCATCCCGCCCGTCGCGACGCAGGCGGGCGCGCGGCGCTGGTTTGCCATGCTCCGGTCGCTGCGCGACGGGTTGGCTCAGCCCGCGTTGCCACTGACAGCGCTGTCGATGGGGATGTCCGGGGACTACGAGGCGGCCATCGCCGAAGGGGCCACCTTGGTGCGTGTCGGCACAGCGGTGTTCGGCGATCGAGACAGCTAGGCAGGGGGGCTGTGCATCTCGCGGCGTCGAGTACGCATCCACGGGACCTGCGCACTATAGTGTCGTCGATGGTGGCTGGAGGCTTGATGGACGCGGTGTTGGGGTTCTTGGGGTGTGGCCAGATGGGCGGGGCCCTGCTGTCGGGCTGGCTCGACGAGCAGGCGGTGACGCCCGATAAGGTGTGGGTGGCTGATCCGTCCACGGGCGACACGTGGGCGGCAGAGCGAGGGGTCCGGTCGGGCGCGGCTCAGGCCATGCTCGACGCGGCCGACGTGATCATCTTGGCCATCAAGCCTCAAGCCGTCGCGGCCGTGACCGCACCGCTGTCGTTTCGATCCGATCAGGTGGTGATCAGCATCGCGGCTGGGCTCCCGACCTCCACCCTCCGAGAGGCCTGCGCGCCCGCCCGCATCGTGCGGGTGATGCCCAACGTCGCGTGTCGTGTGAAGGCTGGGGCGACGCTGCTGCTCACCGCAGACGCCGATCCGGCTGACCTGGCGATCGCGTCCGACCTGTTCGGGGCCGTCGGTCACGTTGAGCCCATCGGCTCGGAGGCGCTGTTTCACGTGGGGACGGCG
>JAUHVS010000825.1 GCA_030424955.1 bacterium
CCG
This sequence comes from bacterium, assembly GCA_030424955.1. Lineage (GTDB taxonomy): Bacteria > Myxococcota_A > Bradymonadia > UBA7976 > UBA1532 > JACKDL01. Next base: position 4 of record JAUHVS010000825.1, read on the forward strand.
CGCGGGCCCACTCGAACTCGGTGGGCAGCCGGGCCCCGGCCCAGCGGGCGAAGGCGTCGGCCTCGAACCAGCTGACGTGGGTCACCGGCGCGTGCAGCGCCACGGGGCGCGTGCCCCCCAGGGTGACCTCGAGCCACGCGCCGTCCCGCTCGGTCCAGTACAGGGGCGCGCGCCAGCCCCCCGCCTCACGGGCCGCCCAGCCGTCGCTCATCCACAGCCCCACCTGGCCGTAGCCGCCGTCGGCCATGAACGCCAGCCAGTCGCCGTTGGTGACCAGCGCCCGGCCCACCGCGAAGGCGGGGGTCCAGGCCTGGTGCGCGGGCCGCTCGTTGTCGAAGCAGAAGCCGTCGCCGGCGTGGCCGATGGCGCCGAAGCCCTCGGGCACGCTCAGCCAGCCGCCGGCGGGCGCGGCCTGGGGGCTGGCCGCCGCCGTCCACACGGCGGGCGCCATGGGGCTGGTGCACAGGGCGTGCTTCAGATCGGTGATCATCAGCTCCTGGTGCTGCTGCTCGTGGTGCAGCCCGATGGTGACCACCCGCGCGACCTCGGGGCTGGGGTCCGCCAGCAGCGCCTCCAGGGCCGCGTCGACCTCGCGCCGCCAGGCGATGATCTCGGCCACCGTCGGCCGCGACTGCGTGCCCCGGCGCGCCCGCGGGAAGGGGTCGCCCACCCCCTGGTAGTAGCTGTTGAACAGGTGCACGAAGCGCGCATCGCGCGGCGCGAAGGGTGCCCCGTGGGGCCCGCGCACAAAGGTCTCGAAGAACCAGGTGGTGTGGGCCAGGTGCCAGCGCAGCGGGCTGGCGTCGGGCATGGACTGCACCACCAGATCCTCGGTGGCGAGCCCCTCGCACAGGGCGAGGGAGCGGGCGCGCACAGCGCGATAGGTCGCGGCGAGATCGCGGGGGGCCATTCGAGGGTCTCCTGGGCGGCGGCTGCCCGCACCATACGTGCCCCACCCGCCGCCCGTCACACCCTTGGCGAGCGCGGGCCAGGGGCTCGTCGCCCCAAATGTAGGCAAGTTGCTTACAGTGCACACACAATGCTACCGTCTTGAGGTCCGCGCGCCCGACCTCGGTGCGCGAAGGAGGGCTCGCCCCATGGCCGACAAGCAGTCTCCCCCGTGGTTGCTGGGGGTGTTCACCTTCGCGCTGCTGTCGCTGGTGTTCGCCTCGCTCGCCCGCACCCGCGGCGCCCCCATCGGGTTCTTCGCGGGCGACGCGTCCGCCGCCGCCCCCCTGGCGAGCGCCCGCCACGCCGCCCCGCGGCGGGCCTCCGGCAGCCGCACGCCCACCTGCACCACCGGGGTCGCCGTCACGCCCGAGGCGCCCCTGTTCCGCTCGGCTGTGCCCGCGGGCCCAAGCCGCCAGGAGCGCCTCAACACCCCCGTGCAGGGCCGCCCCGCGCCCGCGGCCCAGGGCACGGCCCGCACCGAGCTGCTGTCGGACCTGGAGCGCGACGCGGCGCAGCTGGTGGACGAGGGCCGCAACACGCTGCGCCCCACCCGGCTGAACGCCGGCGCGCGGGCCCTGCGCTTCCGCACCGAGGTGCTGCCCTGGGTGACCGAGTGCGCCTTCGTACTCTGCCTGGGCATCATCCTGGGCTTCTTGCACCGCGTGGAGCTGATCGTGGTGCTGGCGGTCTCGGCGGTCTTCGCGATGCTGGTCGGCTACCTGGAGTGGCGCGAGTACACCGACATCCACTTCGCGGGCCTGTGGGCGTGGTCCAAGGTGGCCCTGTGGAACCCCGTCACCGGGGTCGAGGTGCTGCACGCCGCCCTGGGCAAGCTGGCCGCCGTGGGCATCGGCGTCATCGGCTGGGTGATGGGCACCAAGGGCTGACCCGGCCCGGCGCAGCCCGGCCCCGCGCAGGGCCGCCCCGCCCCCTTCAGCCGATGGCCAACACGACCTTGCCGAGCTGACCCCCCGCCTCGAGGTGGGCGAAGGCCTCGGCGCCCTGCGCCAGCGGCCAGACGCTGTCCACCGGGGGCACCAGCCGGTGCGCCGACACGAACGCCAGCAGCGCCCTGAACTCCCGCGGCGATCCCATGGTCGACGCCAACACGCTGATCTGCTTGAAGAACAGGTGCTGCGGCAGCAGCGCGGGCCAGCGGCCGCGGGTGCCGCCGTAGAAGGCCAGCCGGCCGCCCGGCGCCAGCAGGCGCACCAGCTCGCCCACGCCCTCGCCCCCTGCCCCGTCGAGGATCACGTCGTAGGCGCCCCCCGGCATGAGCGCCGCCGCGGCGGCCCGCCAGCCGTCCGCGGTGTAGTCGACGCCGCCCACGCAGCCCGCCGCCACGCAGGCCGCGATCTTCTCGGCCGCGGTGCTGGTGACCGCCACGTGGCAGCCCTGGGCCAGGGCGATGGCCACGCCAAGCTGGCTGACGCCGCCGCCGGCGCCGGTCACGAGCACCCGCTCGCCGCGCTGCAGGGCCGCCCGGGTCATCAGCGCCCGCCACGCCGTGAGCCCGGCGAGGGGCAGCGCCGCCGCCTGCGGCGCCGTGAGGTGCCGCGGGGTGCGGGCCAGGCACTCGACCGGCACCACCACCGCCTCGGCGAAGGTGCCCGGCCGCGGCATGCCCAGGATCTCGTAGTCGGGGCCCTGG
>JAUHVS010000040.1 GCA_030424955.1 bacterium
CCGGCGAGCGCGCCGCCGAGCGACGCCGCGATCCCCGCAGGGCCCCGGATGCGGCTGGGCCCGGGCGCCCGCGTGCTGGGCCCTCACACCCGGCACGGCCCCTGGGTCGCGCTCCCGGGCGCCGGCCTGCTCGTCGAGGCGCAGGGCGCCGACGGCCCCAAGGTGCGGGTGCGCCTCATGCCCCGCGGCGGGCGGGTGCTGGCGACGGTGGCCTCGACCCCCTTCGGCCAGCTCACGGTGGACGATCGGGCGCTGGGCGGCACCCCCGCGGCGATGGTGCCGCTGCACGCCGGGGCCCACACGCTGACGGTCGCCACCGAGGCCGGCGGGGCCACCACCCTGACCCTGACCGTGTCGCCGTGAGCCCGCCCCCCGTCAGGGCCGCTTTCCTGTGGTGCCAAGGGGACTTGGCGGTGCGGCGCCCGCGCCCTTTGGCCCGTAGGGGCACGGGATGCGGTATGATGTTTGCTGATGCACCGGCCAAGGCGCCGCCCGCGGCACCCGCCCGATCGCCAAGGAGCCTCTCGTGACCCTCCGCTTGCCCCTGCTGCTGTGCCTCGCCTCGCTCGGCCTGCCGCTGGCGGCCTGCGATCGCTCGGCGCCGCCGACGCCGCCGCCGACGGTGGACGCGCCCAGCGGGCAGGGCGCCTACGTGGACGGCGAGGGCGTGCGGCGCACCCGCTTCGAGCTGTTGGGCACCCTGGCGTATGACCAGACCGTGGAGGGCGCGCTGCCGCCCGCCGCGAGCTTGCAGGGCTACGAGTTCTTCGCCTCGGCCGGCGACGCCCCCAGCCTCACCCTCACCGCGTCGGCGCCCGCGCTGCTGGCGGTGTACGGCCCCCGCGCCGCGGACGGCCTGTGGGGCGAGCCCATCGCGGTGGCGCAGGGCCCGGGCCCGCTCACCGTGGCCCTCGATCCGCTCACGCAGGGGGGCGCCTGGTTCGCCCTGGTGCGCGACGGCCTGGCCCGCGACGCCAGCGGGGCCCCCTACGCGCTCACCCTGCGCTGCGAGGGTTGCGCGGCCCCCGCCTGCACCCCCGCCCCCTGCGACCAGGTGTGCGCGGACGGCTTCGTGGTGGACGCCGAGGGCTGCCGCCTGTGCGCCTGCGCCGAGCCGGTGGCCTGCGATCCCGCCTGCGCCGAGGGCGAGACCTGCCAGGACGGCGTGTGCCGCCCGCTCGACTGCGCCGCCCAGTGTGATCCGGTGCTCGCGCCCGTCTGTGGGGCCGACGGCCGCACCCAGCCCAACGCCTGCGTGGCCGAGTGCCGCGGCGTCGCCGTGGTGGCCCAGGGGCCCTGCCCCGACAGCTGCCGCGGGCCCGCCGACTGCGCCGCCGGCGAGCAGTGCGACGCCGGCCGCTGCGTGCCCGACGACTGCGGCTGCGAGCGCGTGACGCAGCCGGTGTGCAGCGACACCGGGCGCACCCACCGCAACGCCTGCCTGCTGGCCTGCGCCGGCGAGACCCTGCGCTACCCCGGGGAGTGCGTGCCGCTGCCCTGTGACGGTGACGGCGCTGAGTGCCCCGAGGGCTTCAGCTGCGAGGTGGCGCCGATCCCCGGCAACCTCGAGCGCTGCCGGCGAGACCCCGAGGCCGCCGACTGCGTGCGGGGCTGCCTGCCCCAGCGCTGCCGCACCCGGCAGGACTGCGGCCGGTCGGGCTTCTGCTACCCCACCGGCGAGGGGGAGGGCGTGTGCCTCAACGTGTGCCGGCTGGGCGCCGGCTGCCCGGGGGACGCGGTGTGCGCCGACGTCATCGAGAGCCCCGGCGTGGGCGTGTGCTTGCCCGGCTGTGACCCCGAGGCCCCGGCCCCGTGCGGCCCCGACCAGCGCTGCGCCGCGGACGCGGCGGGCGCCTTCACCTGCCAGCGCGAGGGCGACTGCGAGCCCGGCGAGCCGGGCTGCGGCGAGGTCGACCCTGGCTCCTGCGGCCGCTGCCCTGCCGACTCAGCCCCGGTGTGCGGCGCGGACGGCGCGCTCTACCTGAACGCCTGCCTCGCGAGCTGCCGCGAGGTCGCGGCGGCGCGGCCCGCCAGCTGCTACGACGGGCCCGTGCCCCCCACCGCCTGCGGCGGCCCTGGAGACTGCCAGCCCACCGGCTGCGACGACACGGTCTGCGCCGCCGCGCCTACGGACACCTGCGCGCGGCTCACGCCCGAGGCCGCGTGCCTGCCCGCCGAGGGCCGCTGTGGCTGTGTCGCGGGTCAGTGCCGCTGGCAGCCCACCGAGGACAGCCGGGCGTGCCTGGGCGCGCTGGGCCTGGGCCGCCCGCCCCCGCCGTGACCGCTGGCTACTCCAGCGTGTCCTCGTCGCTGGGCGGCGGGGCCGGCGCCGGGGGGGGCGCAGGCGGCTCGGCGATGATCGGGGCCGGGTCGGGATCCGCCGCCGCCGCCGCCGCCTGGTAGCCCGCCGGGCGCACCGGCTTGGCGCCCGGCAGCGGGCGCAGGGTGGGCACCTGCCGGGTGAGCTCCTCGGGCGACGGGCCCGCCGGCGTCACCACCTGCGGCGTCATGGGCGTGTCCAGCTGCTGCTGCGCCGACACCACCTGCGGGCCGCCGCAGGCGGTCAGCCCAGCCACCACCCCAGTCCAGATCAGCGCCCGCGCGAGGCGGACAGGCGAGGCCATGCTCATGGGGTCCTCCGGCGGCGCTTGCCCCGCTTCTTGGGCGGGGGCGGGGGGGGCGGGGCCGTGCGGCCCTCGGGATCGGCGAGCTTGAGCCACGCCGCGGCGTCCTCGTCGTTGGGGGCCAGCGTCAGCGTGCGGCGCAGGCTGCGGGCGGCGCCCAGCCGGTCGTCCAGCCGGTAAAGCGCCGCGGCGCGGTTGTAGTGGGCGTCGGCGGTGGCGCCCTGCATCCCGGTGGCCACCAGGAAGGCGTCGGCGGCGTCCTGGAACTTGCCCGCCCGGTAGGCGGCCACGCCCACGGCGTAGCGGGCCTCGCGGTCCTTGGGATCGAGGCGGGCGGCCGCCTCGAAGCGGGTCAGCGCCGCGGCAGCGTCGCCGCGGGCCATGGCCCGCAGGCCCTCGTTGAAGTGGTAGTCGGCGTGCGCCGAGCTGAAGCCCTTGGGGTTGAGGCCCACCCGCTCCAGCAGGCCCTCGATGAGCGGCACGGCGCGGGTCACCGCCTCGGTCGCGCCCTGGACCCGCAGGCCCTCGTGCTCGCGCAGCCACTCCACGGCGTCGCCCTCGCTGAAGCCGTGGGGGTCGAGGGCCAGCACCGCCAGGGTCAGGCCGCGCACGGGGAAGGTGGCCCGCAGCGCGCCGCCCGCCGTGCGCGACCACACCAGCCAGCTCGCCAGCATGGCGTCGCGGTTGACCACCGCCGTGTCCACGGTGGGGGGGCCGTCGCCCTCGACCTTCACGTAGCGCGCCAGGTCGGTGGGGGCCGACTGCTCGATGCGCCGCACCTCGCGCAGCAGGGCGATGAGGGCCTGGTCCTTCAGGGCCACCACCCGCAGGGGCATGTTGGGCACGGGGCGGGCCTGCTTCGGCGTGACCGGCAGCACCCGGATGACGTGGCTGCTCTCGGCCCCCTGGATGACCAGGTGCTGGCCCGGCACGGGCACCCACACCTTGCCCAGCGGATCGCGGAAGCCGACGCCGGCGTCCACCAGCAGCAGCCGCGGCCCCGCGCCCACCAGGTTGGCCGTCAGCGTGATGCGCAGGGCGTCGGTGCCCGCCGACGGCGCCGTGCGCGCGCCGGTGATCATGACGCCGTCGCCCGAGGGCCGCGCGGGGGCGCCGTAGCCCGGCACCGCCTCGGGCTCGACCAGCTCGGCCGCGATCCGCGCCGACAGCCGATCCACTTGTGGGTGATGTTCGCTCGCCGCTGGCGGCGCGCCTTGCAGCAGCGCGATCCAGAGCCCCAGCACCGTGATGGACATCGAGCCTCCCCTCGTGGCGGTGGGGCCGGCCCCACCTCTGTACGGGCCTCAGCAAACGGGATCGGCGGCGCAAACGCAATCCCAGGGCCCGGCGGCAGCTGCTACGATCGGCGGGTGACACCGAGCCCCCGATCCTGCCTGCCCCCAGGCCGAGCCGCTGGCCTGTGGGCCGCCGCCCTGCTCTGCGGCGGGCTCGCCGCCTGCACCAGCAACGTCAACCCGGTGTTCGACCCCGCCCCCGTCGACCGCGCGGTGACCGTGGGCGAGACCCTGAGCTTCCCCGTGGGCGCCCGGGACCGCGACGGCGACCGCGTGCGGCTGGCCGCCCGGGGGCTGCCCCCCGGCGCGCGCTTCGAGGCCGAGGTGTTCCGCTGGAGCCCCCTCGCGAGCGACGCCGACGGCGCCGGGCGCCCGTGGCCGGTGACCTTCGTGGCCACCGACAGCCGGGGCGGGCGCACCGAGGCGCGGGTGGTGCTCACGGTGCACGCGGGCTTCTCGGTGCCCACCTTCACCTCGCCCACGAGCGCCGTGCTGGATCTGGCGGTGGGCCCCACGCTGGTGCTGCCCGTGACCGTGCGCGACGACGACTCCATCGAGGTCGCCCTGCGGCTGGTGGAGGGGCCCGAGGGCATGGCGCTGGTGGGCGAGGGCAAGGCCCAGCGGCTGGAGTGGACCCCCGCCCCCGACCGGCTGGCCCGGCGGCGGGTGTTCGGCGCCACGCTGGAGGCCCGCGACGAGTCCGACAACGTCGCCCGACAGACGGTGACCCTCGTGGTGGACGGCGTGCTCGAGGACTGACGCGCAGACAGCCGCAGACCTTGGGCAGATCGGCACAGGCCGGACGAACACATCAGCGAGCTTGAGGGGGTGTGTGGCGCGCCGTGCTGGCGGCCTGGGCTGCGTAAGGCAGCGTGCCCAAAGAAGAAAAAAGCGGGGCGGCAGCGACGGGCAGGGCTGCTGCCGCCCCTGGGCTCGTGTCGTCGGGCAGGCGACGCGAGCCGTATGGGTCCCTCACCAACGGGCAGGAGATGAGTTTGGTGGACCCAGGTGCAGGTTTACAGCCCCAGCGCAGGGCGTGACAAGCGAAAAGGCAGCCATGACCCGGCATCCGCTGCGGAGACAGAGATCGTGCTCGCGTCCAGGCGCGCCGTCGACCCCGCCCGGTCCCGCCGGGCCAGCCCGCCGCGGGTGCCGATCCACTGGGCGCCCCGCCACGCCACCCAGGCCGTGACGTCGTCGCTCGGGAGCGCCGCGGTCGAGGACACGCCCCCCGCGCGGGCCTGCAGCAGGCCCGTGCCCAGGGTCGCGACCCACAGCGTCGCCCCGTCGCGGAAGAGCCCGCCCGGGTTCACCCAGGCCGCGCCCAGCCCAGCCACCGGGGTGCCACCCCGGGGGGTGAGCCGCACCACGCCGGCGTCGTAGGTGCCAGCCAGCACGCCGTCGGCGCCGTCGGGCACGAGCGCGTTGATCCAGTCGTGGGGCAGCTCGCCGCCGCCCTCGGTGAACACCTGCACCCCCTCGGGGCTGATCCGCGCGGCGCCGCCGGCCGTGCCGGCCCACACCGCGCCATCGGCGCTGACCGCCACCGCGTAGGCGATGCGGGCGGGCAGGCCCTCGGCCACGCCCAGGTGGCGCACCCCCGCCGGGCCCATGCCGGTCAGCCCGAGCGAGTGGGCGATCCACAGGGTGCCGTCGGGGCCGGCCGCCAGCCCGTTGATGTGGGCGCTGGGCAGGTCGATGGGGGCGCGGCGCACCCGCCCGTCGCGGGCGAAGAACAGGCCCTTGGGCGAGGCGATCCAAAGGGTGTCGCCCACGCTCAGCAGGGCGTTCACCAGCCGCGGCGCGTCGGCCACGGCCGTGAAGCGCGCGCCGTCTGCGCTGTGGGCCAGGCCGCGGTCGAAGAGGCCCACCCACAGGCCGCCGCCGTGCACCGCCAGCGCCGTGACGTGGCCCGAGGCCAGGCCGCTGGCGGGCGGGGCGTCCCCCAGGGCACAGGCGGGGCCGGGGGGGTGGGGGGTCACGCGGCCCCCCGCCTGTGTGAAGCAGCCGGCCACGAAGCCCCGGGCTCGGCGGGCCACGGCGCCGCTGGGCCGCACCCGCCACCACCCGTACGGGCCCACGCCCACCTGCAGCCCGTCGCGGTCCACCGCCAGGGCGGTGATGCCCCGCGCGCCCAGGGTGCGGTGGGGGTGCGCGGTGGCCTGGCCCTCGCCGTCCACGCGGTACAGCCCCGCCGCCCCGGTGCCCGCCCACAGGGCGCCCTGCCAGGTGGCCAGCGCCCGCACGCCGCCCGCCGGCAGGCCCTGCGCGGCGGTGAAGCCCGCGCCGTCGTAGCGGTACAGGCCCGCCTGCTGGAAGCCGATCCACAGCGCCCCGTCGGGGCCCACGGCCAGGGCCTGGGGCGCCGGGCCGGGCAGGCCCTCGCACGGCGTGAGGGGGCGCCCGCCCACCACCAGGGCGCCCGACCGGGCGAGCACCGGCTGGTCGCGCCAGGTGAGCCGGGCCAGGGCGGGCCCCTCGGGCACCACGCAGGTGGTGGTGGGGGCGGGGCTGGGGGCGGCCCCCGCGCTGCCCGCGGTGAGCAGCAGCGCGAGGGGGACCAAGGCCACGAGGGCGGGCAGGCGGGGGCTGGGCAGGCGGGTCATGGCGGCTTACTCCACGTCCACCACCGCCTCGGCGGTGACGCTGTTGCGGGCCCAGTCGGTGGCGATCATGCGCAGGGTGTGGGTGCCGGGGGGCACGTCCACGGGGATCCAGGCCTCCCAGACCTCGGCGTCCCCCACGCGGCTCAGGGTGTAGTCCTGCTCGCCCAGGCGCACGGTGAGCCGGCGCAGATCCAGCGGATCGCGGTCGATGCGGTCGGTGCCCTCGGCGCCCAGGCGCGGCTCGGTGGGGTAGGCCTGCACGTAGAGCAGGTCGCCGCCGGCCACGGGCCCGTCCTCGCGGTCCACCACCAGGGTGAAGGGCGGCGGCTGGCTGTCGACCCGGAAGAACAGCGCGCCGCGGTAGGCGCTCTCGCCCTGGGTGACCACGAAGATCCGCGCGCGGTACAGGCCGTCGGGCGTGCCGCGGGGCACCAGGAAGCGGCCGAGCCACAGGCCCTCATCGTCGGCCCAGGCCGCCTCGACCACCTCGCCCCAGGGCAGGATGGCGAACACCCGCTCGGCGCTGGCCGGCGCGTGCACCCGGATCTCGGGGTCGCCCGGCTTGATGCGGTCGGGGGCCAGGCTGTCGGTCAGCACGTAGCTGGTGAAGCGGGTCGCCAGGCTGAAGCGCGTGCCCAAGTCCTTGATCTCATTGGCCAAGGCGGCGCGGGCTGGCTCGTCGTCGTCGAGCGCCTGCCACTCGGCCTGCAGCGCGGCCACCCGCAGCCGGGCCCACTCCACCTGCAGGCCGCGATCGCCCCGGCCGTCGGCGACGGGGGTGTCCAGCGCCACCTCGCGGTCCACCCGGCGGCCGTGCAGCCAGCCGCCCACCCGCACCGTCGCGGGGCCATCCAGCCGGCCCACCAGGCGCACGTGGGCGCCCAGGGGCAGGCGGCTCGGCAGCGCGCCGTGCACGGCGAACACCGCGCCGTCGACCTCCACCGACAGGTCCTCGATGACCGGCGCCACGGCCAGCGCCACCAGCTCGCCCACCACCGCCTCGCCGGCCGGGCCGTCGGGCACGTAGCGGCCCTGCAGATCGCTGAACAGGGCCCGCAGATCGTGGTCGCGGCCGGGGTAGTTGAAGTGCCCCAGCACCACCCGGGTGCGGGCGAAGGCCGCCAGATCCACGCTCAGCCCGAAGGGATCGCCGCCGGCGCTCGCCGTGGGCTGGCCGTCGGTGAGCAGCACCAGCACCCCGTCCTGGCTGTCGCGCAGGCGCTCGCCCGCCAGCTTGAGGGCGCCCTGCAGGTCGCTGCGGCCCCGGGCCCGCAGGTCGTCGAGGGCGGCGTCGGCCAGCGCCCGGTTGGCCCGGTCGGCGTCCATCAGGTCGTCCCCCAGCGCCGCCGCGCTGTCGCTGAACAGCACCACGTCGAAGCGGTCGGCGGGATCCAGGCCCGCGACGATCTTGCGGGCGGCCTCGACGGCCCGCTGCAGCGGGGCGCCGGCCATCGACAGGCTGGCGTCCAGCACGATGACCACGTCCCGGGGGGCGCGGATCTCGGGCCAGGGATCCGCGTTGAAGGCGAAGCGAGCCTCCACCACGCCCGCCCCGTCGGGCACGCCCACGGCGCGCACGGCCAGGTCCAGGGGCTCGGCGGGCTCGCGCCAGCGCACCACCAGATCGTGGGCCAGGCCCTCGCGGTCGCGGCTCAGGCGCACCACCCGGCCGTCGCCGGCGGTCGCGTCGATGCGCGCGTCGGGCTGATTGGGCGCCTCGGCCGCCAGCACCGGGCGATCGCCGCCCACCCGCACCTCGATGTCGAGCAGCGAGGGCAGCGCCGTGCTGTCGTCGGCGGGGAACACATACGTGCGCTCGCCGCCCAGGGCCGGCAGGGTCTGCACGTACTGCAGGGCCACCCGCCGGCTGCCGCGGGGCGGCACGGCCATGAGCTTCATGCGGAACCGGTCGCCCTCGGTGCCCACCAGGGCCGCGCGCTCGCCGCGGTCGGCGGCGGCGTCGTAGGCGGCCTCGGCCGCGTCCTTGGCGGTGGCGGCGGCGTCCACCCGGCGGCCATCGCGCCACTCGGCGAAGCCGGTCACGGTGGCGTCCGCGGGCAGCGGGAAGCCGAAGGACACCTCGACGGGGGTGTCGAGGTCGTTGACGAACACCTGGGTGACCTCGGTGCGGGCCACGTCGCCGTCCACCGTGGTGCGCACGTGGCTGTAGGCCGTGCGCAGGGGGCCGCCGGCGGCGCGGGCCACCCCGGCGGCGGCGGCGGGCGTCGCCCACAGCAGGCCCGCGGTGACGGTCAGCAGGGTCAGCAGGGCCGCCAGCGCGGGCAGGGGCGTGGGGCGGCGGTGCGGGGTGACGTCGGCGCGGATCATCGCGCACCTCCTTCGGCGTTCAGGGTGATGAGGGGCAGGTCCACCGCCGGCACGCGCACGAAGCGCACGCCCGGGGACGCGGGGGCGACCCGGGCGACGCGGGCCTCGAGGTCGCCGCGCAGCTCGGCCAGCGCGAGGCCGGCGTCGGCGCCGCCGAGCACCAGCACGTGGTGCCGGGTGAAGTCCACGGCCGGCGGGGGCGTGGCGGCGGCGGACACGCTCTGGTGGGCGCGCCACAGGTCGGCCCAGGTGGCCAGGTCGGTGATCTCGCGCACCTGGGCGCCCAGCAGGCCGCTCTCGGCGACGGCGCCGTCGACCCCGTCCAGGGCCAGGGGCTCGGTGTTGATGGCCACCCGCCGCGCCGCCGGGTCGAAGCGCACGCCCACGCTGTCGGCGTAGGCCCGGGCGGTGCCGCTCACCGCCGCCGACAGGCTGCCGGTGGCCCGGGTGCCCGCGGCCTTGGCGTCGTCGGCCCCGCGGGCGCCGTTGCCGAGCTGGGCGAGGCGGAAGGCCCGGCCCTCGCTGTGGCGGGCGACCCGCTCGAAGAAGGTCTGGCCCCGGCTGTCCATGCGGCCGCAGGCGATGGTGTGGATGACGATGCCCCGCTGCAGGGCCTCGGCCAGCACGTCGGCCTCGTGGGGCCGGCCGGCGCCGGTCTGGGGCGGCGCGTCGCCCACCAGGTACAGCAGGCGCAGCACGTCGTCGCCCTCGCGCCAGTCCAGGGCGCGCACGCCGTCGCGCAGGCCCTCGATGACCGCCTCGGGGGTGTCGCCGCCACCCTTGGGCTCGGTGCCGTCGAGGGCCAGCCGCATCACGTCCAGGTGGCGCGTGAAGGGCACGACCTGGGTGGTGAAGGCGTCGCTGGTGTCGCGGTAGCGCACCAGGGCGAAGCGCACGTCGGGGCTGGGATCGCCCGCGGCGAGATCGGCGGCGATGCCCTTGATCTTCTCGCGGGCCTCCTTGATCCACGGGCCCATGGAGCCGGTGGCGTCGAGGACGAAGGCCACCTCGACCTTGGGGCGGGTGGCGCCGCCCGTTGACGGGCGCGGGGCGGCGGTCGCGGGCCAGGCGGCGAGCAGGGCGATGAGGGGCAAGAGGGCGCGGTGCACGGGGGCCTCCTAGGCTGGTCTGCCCCCCCTAAGAGCAACCCCCGTGCCACGTTTTCATGCCACAAACCCGGCCAGAATGACCCGATACGCTCACTTTTGTAGCCTTGAGGCTCGCTTTTACATCTTTGCCAGTACCGGGCCGCCGGCCGCCCTGCGCCGCTGGCCGCCGCGGCGTGGCCGGGCCCGCCGCGCTGTGCTAGACCAGCTGACGCAACGCGTCATAGCACCGCACGGAGGCGCCCCATGGCTGGCAACTTCTTCAAAGACAACGCCGATCTTCAGTTCTACATGGACCACGGCATCGACTGGGCGCCGGTGGTGGAGGCCGTGGAGCGCGGCCGCTTTGGGGCCGACGAGGGCTTCAAGGATGTGGACGAGGCGGTGAGCTTCTACCGCGACGTCGCCGAGATGTTCGGCGAGTTCGTGGCCAAGGAGGTGGCCCCCCACAGCGCGGCCCTGGACCGCGAGGGCGTGCGCTTCGACAACGGCGACGTGGAGCTCGGCCCGACGGCCGAGAAGATCTTCAAGAAGATCAAGCAGCTCGACCTGCACGGCCTGGTGGTGCCCCGGGAGCTGGGCGGCATGAACGCCCCCATGCTGATGTACGCCATCAACGGCGAGCTGCTCGCCCGCGCCGACGTCTCGCTGATGACCCACCACGGCTTCCACGGCGGCATGGCCGCGGCGATGCTGTTCTACTCGGTGACCGAGGGCAGCACGACCTTCGACCCCGACACCCTGGCGCTCAAGGACTGCCGCTTCGCCACGCAGATCAAGGAGATCGCCGCCGGCAAGGCCTGGGCGAGCATGGATCTCACCGAGCCGAACGCCGGCAGCGATCTGGCCCAGGTGCGCACCAAGGCCGAGCTGGACGACGACGGCGTGTGGCGCCTGACGGGCCAGAAGATCTTCATCACCAGCGGCCACGCCCGCTACCACTTCGTCATCGCCCGCACCGAGGACGAGGCCAGCCACCCCGGGCTCGAGGGCCTGAGCATGTTCCTGGTGGAGGCCTTCAAGCCCGGCCGTGGCAAGCAGAAGACCTACGCCTGCACCTTCGACCGCGTGGAGGAGAAGCTGGGCCACCACGCCTCGCCCACCGTGGCCATCACCTACGAGCGCACCCCCGGCGAGCTCATCGGCGAGCGCGGGCAGGGCTTCAAGCTCATGCTGCTGCTGATGAACAACGCCCGGGTGGCCCTGGCCTTCGAGAGCCTGGGCGTGATGGAGGCCGCGTACCACCTGGCCAAGGACTACGCCGCCGAGCGCCCGAGCATGGGCAAGACCATCGACCGCCACGAGATGATCGCCGACTACCTCGACGAGATGCGCACCGACATCCAGGGCCTGCGCGCCCTGGGCATGTACGCGTCGATGCACGAGGAGCTGGCCCAGCGCTACGACATCGCCGCGACGCTGATGGCCAGCAAGGACGAGGTCGAGGCCAAGCGGCTGGGTCGCCTGAGCCGCCGCCACAAGCGCAAGGCCCGCCGGGTCACGCCGCTCGCCAAGTACTTCGGCTCCGAGCGCGCGGTGTTCCACGCCCAGCGCTGCATCCAGATCCACGGCGGCGTGGGCTACACCAAGGAGTACGGGGCCGAGAAGCTGCTGCGCGACGCCATGGTGCTGCCCATCTACGAGGGCACCAGCCAGATCCAGAGCCTGATGGCCATGAAGGACACCCTGGGCGGGATCATGAAGGATCCCGCGGGGTTCTTGAGCCAGCTCGCCCAGTGGCGCTGGCGCAGCGTGTCGGCCCGCGACCCCCTGGAGCGCCGGGTGGCCAAGCTGCACAGCCTGTCGCTGTCGGCCCAGCAGCACCTGATGCAGCGCACCGCCACCGACAAGATCAAGGGGCTGGCGGGCAAGCCGCTGACGGCCTGGCCCAAGGCCTTCGCCAAGGACTGGGACCCCAAGCGCGACTTCGCCTTCGCCATGCTGCACGCCGAGCGGCTGCTGTGGCTGCTGCTCGACACCTCGGTGGCGAGCATCCTGCTGGATCAGGCGGAGCGCTTCCCCGAGCGCCGCGAGGTGCTGGTGCGCTGGCTGGAGCGGGCCGAGCCCCGCGCCCGGCTGAACCACGACCTGATCCACACCACCGGCGACCGGCTGCTCGCCACCCTGCGCGAGGCCCCCGCCGACGAGCAGGCGAGCGCCTGATCCGTGGCCCTGAGCCCCGCCCTCAAGCCTTGAGGGCCTCGGCCATCTGCACCAGCGAGGCGGGCGTGCGGTCGTAGATGATGGTGTCGTTGGCGCCGTAGCGGCCGAACTGCAGCACGCCGGTGGGGCAGCTCTGCACGCAGGCCGAGCAGCGCACGCACTCGGGATCCTCCATGGGCAGGCCCTGGTTGGCGAAGCTCATGATGTCGATCCCCTGGTGGCAGACCGAGGTGCACACGTTGCACGAGATGCACTTCTTCTTGTCGGCGAAGATGCGGAACTTCGTGAAGCGCGCGTAGATGTGCATCAGCGCCGCCAGGGGGCAGGCGAAGCGGCACCACACCCGCCCGGAGTAGTGGAAGTACAGGCCCACCCCCAGGATCCCGCCCAGGAAGATGTCGACGCTCCACTTGTAGGCGCTCAGGCCGGTGTCGAAGGGCGCGTTGGCCCAGCCCACCCCCGCCCAGCCCAGGATCCGCACGCCCAGCAGCAGCAGCGCGAAGGCCAGCGCCGCCTGGCCGATCATGTTCAGCCGGTTCCACTTGGGGCCGTGGGGCATCTTCTCGCGGTGGGCGTCGCCCAGGGTCTCGGCCAGGGCGCCGCAGGAGCACAGCCAGCCGCAGATGGCGCCCTTGCCCCAGTAGCGCACGGCCAGGGGGATGGCGACGAAGGTCTGCAGGAACCCCAGCACCAGCCAGCCCACCATGGGCTCGGCGGTGAACCAGTTGTAGACCATCAGGGGCCACGCGAGGATGAAGCCGTAGGCGCGCCAGTAGGCCCGCTCGACGCCGACGCCGCCGTCGTAGGGCTCGAAGAACCAGTCCGCCAGGGGCCGCAGGGCCGCGCCGTCCACGAAGAGCTCGTTGCGCCCCATCCAGGGCAGGATGATCTCGGGCAGGATGAACAGCGGGATCCACTGCACGAACATCAGCGTCCAGGTCTGCTTGCGCACGTACGGCGTGGGCCGCTTGCGCATGCGCCGCAGGCCGAACAGGCCCACCGCCAGGCTGTAGGCCAGCGTGTAGTAGAAGCTCGGGCCGCTCGCCGAGCGCGCCAGCGTGTAGAGCAGGCCCTTGGGATCGGCGCTGGCCACCACCCCCGCCCAGAGCTTGGCCGGGTTGAGGGTGTCGGCGGTCCAGCCGTAGCTCTTCCAGTGGTAGACCCACACGCAGAAGGCCATGAAGGCCACGAGCCCGATCTTGCTGCCCAGGCGCCACTCGCCGTGGATGCGCACGCCCGCCCGGCGGAAGAAGTCCAGCGGCGCCTCGCGGCCGATGAGGGTGAACACCACGTCGTTGCGCAGCGCCCCGGGCCCGCTGTCGCCCGTGAGGTGCACGGCCTCGGGGGTGATGCGCTCGACGGTGGTGCCGAGGCGCTGGGTGACGCGCCCCGGCCCCTGGCCCGCCAGGGCGTTGAGCCGCGCCACGTTGTCGGGCTTGGGCCGCGCGAAGGCGGGCTTGCGGTAGCTGAGGGTGACCTCGGCGCCGGCCTCGGCCAGGGCGATGGCGGCCTCCAGCGCTGAGTCGCCGCCCCCCACCACCAGCACCGCCTGCTTCGCGAAGGCCTTGGGGTCGTGCAGCCGGTTGAAGACCTTGTCGAGATCCTCGCCCGGCGCGCCGAGCCGGCGGTAGTTGCCGCTGCGCCCGATGGCCACGATCACCCGCTGGGCGGCCACGGCCTCGCCGCCGGCGAGCCGCACCACGAGCCGCCCGCCCTCGCGCTTGACCCCCTCGACCCGGGCCTCGACCGGCGTGATGCCGGCGGCCGCGAGCTGCGCGTCGAGATCGTCGACCAGCGGCTCCTTGACCTCGTGGCGGAACACCAGATCCCCCGCCGGCGTCATCTCGGAGGGGTAGGTGTAGATGGGCTTGCCCTTGGGGAAGTCCTTGAGCGTGTTGAAGGGCCGCGTCGCCTCGTAGAGCACGAAGTCGAGGCCGGCCTTGCGGGCCTCGATGGCCGCCGCCACGCCGCTCACGCCGCCGCCGATGATCACCAGATCCCGCGCGTCGGGCTGGCCGGGCGTGAAGCCGGGCTCGACGCAGATCGCCGCGACGGCCTTCGCGCCGGTGTCGGCGGCGAACTTGAGCAGGGGGATCCCGGTGAGATCGCCCACGACCCGCAGGCCGGGGACGGTGGTGGTGCCGTCCGGCTCGACCGCCGGCAGGCGCTCCACCGTGCCGGCGGGCCAGCGGGTGTGGAGCCAGTGGGTGTAGCGGGCGAGGGGCGTCACGGCGGCCTCCGAGGGCAGGGGGGTGGGCGTCCCTACGGGGCGGTCACCGTCGAAGCTACAGCCCGCTGCCAGATGTCGAGCAGCAGGCCCGTGCGCAGGGCCGACATCGACACCTGCCACTGTTGGATATCCAGCCCCCGGGCGAGGGCCTGGAAGATCAGCGCGCCCCCCAGCAGGGTGTCGGCGCGCTCGGGATCCATGCCCGGCAGGCACAGGCGGTGGGCCTGGGTGGGGGCGGCGGTCAGGCGCTCGATGACGTGGTCGATGGCCTCGGCCGTGATGCGTTGCCCGTGCACGTCCCGGCTGGCGCGGCTGTCGCCGGCCAGCACCTTGGCCATGCGCGCCACCCGCTGGATGGTGCCCGAGGTGGCGATGGCGTGGTCGAAGCCCACCCGGCGCACCACCGCCAGGTGCGGGGCCAGCGCCTTGGCGATGTCGGCCTGGGCCTGGCGCACCCGCCGCGGGTGCACGGGATCGGGCATCAGGTAGCGCTTGCTGATGACCAGCGAGCCCACCGCCACGCTGGTGGCCAGGGACACCCGCTCGCCCCGGCCGCAGGCCAGCTCGGTGGAGCCGCCCCCGGAGTCCACGCACAGGATCCGGTCGTCGGCCAGCTTGGGCAGCCCGTGGCGCACGCCCCGGTAGGTCAGCCGGGCCTCGTCGTGGCCGCTGATGAGCTCGACGTGCACCCCGGCCTCGTGGGCGGCGCGGTGCAGGAACTCGTCGGCGTTGCGGGCGGCCCGCACGGCGGCCGTGGCCGTGGCGCGCAGGTGGGCCCCGTGCACGGCGGCGAGCTCGCGGAAGCGGCCCAGGGTGGCCACCGCCCGCTCAATGCCCTGCGCCGACAGGTGGTTGCGGGCGTCGAGCTCGCCGGCGAGGCGCGCGGGATCCTTCAGCCGGGCGATGGTCTCGATGGCGCCGCCGTCGCGCACCCGGGCCAGGGTCAGGTGGATGGAGTTGCTGCCGATGTCGATGGCGCCGACGGCCGCCACCCCGGGGGGCGGGCCGCTCGCGCCCGGGTGGCCCGCGTCACCCATCGGTGCGCGAGACGCGGGTGGTGGTGTCGCCCCGCTTGCAGATGGCGGGATCGCAGTCGCCCTTGGGGCGGCCGTAGAGCACCATGCGGTGGTCCGACAGCGTGAAGCCGAAGCGATCGGCGACGGCCTCCTGCAGGGCCTCGATGGCGCCCTCCTCGAACTCCAGCACGGCGCCGCACTCTTCGCAGACCAGGTGGTCGTGGTGCTCGCCGGGGATCTCGGGCTCGAAGCGCACCTGCTTGTCGCCAAAGCGGGTGGGGTTGGCCAGCCCGGCGTCCACCAGCAGCTTGAGCGTGCGGTAGACGGTGGCGTAGCCGATGCGCGGGTCCTGCGCGCGCACCCGCAGGTACAGATCCTCGGTGCTGGGGTGCTCCTGGCGCGCCTCGGGGTCGAAGAACACCTCGGTGATCAGCCGCCGCTGGTGGGTGAACTTCAGGCCCTGCTCGCCCAGGAAGTCCGCCAAGATCTTCACCGCATCGGCCGCCTTGATCACGTGTCCCCCGCGCTCCCGAGTCCGACGACAGCCGTGCAGGTCTAGCACGCCCGCGCGCCGGCCCACAAACCCCGCCCGCGGGTGGGCTTTGACTTCCGCGGGCGGCCCTGTCAATCAGAGGCGTTGACCGCTGGAGGACACATGGCCCTCGACCTCATCGAACGCCCCCGCCGCAACCGCAAGAGCCCCTGGATCCGCGATATGAGCCGCGAGACCTGGCTGGGCGCGGCCCACTTCATCTACCCGCTGTTCGTGCACGAGGGCGCCGGGAGCGTGCCCATCCCGTCCATGCCCGGCTGCCAGCGCCACGACTTCGACAGCCTGCTGCGCGAGGTCGAGGCCGCCCGCGGCGACGGCGTGGGCGCCGTGGTGCTGTTCCCCAAGGTGCCCGACGCCCTCAAGAGCAACGACGGGCGCGAGGCGTACAACCCCAACGGGCTGGTGCCCCGGGTCATCGCCGCCATCAAGGCCCACTGGCCCGACATGACCGTGGTCACCGACGTGGCCCTGGACCCCTACAGCACCGAGGGCCACGACGGCATCGTCAGCGCCGACGGCCGGGTGCTCAACGACGAGACCGTCGAGGTGCTGGTGCAGCAGGCGCTGTGCCAGGCCGCCGCGGGCGCCGACATCATCTCGCCGAGCGACATGATGGACGGCCGGGTGGGCGCCATCCGCGCGGGGCTGGACGCCGCCGGGCACACCGACGTGAGCGTGCTGGCCTACACCGCCAAGTACGCGTCCGCCTGGTACGGGCCCTTCCGCGACGCCCTCGACTCGGCCCCCAAGTTTGGCGACAAGAAGACCTACCAGATGGATCCGGCCAACCGGCGCGAGGCCCTGCGGGAGGTGCGCCTGGACGAGGCCGAGGGCGCCGACATGATCATGGTCAAGCCCGCCGGCCCCTACCTCGACATCATCCGCGAGGTGCGCGACGCCACCGATCTGCCGGTCGCCGCCTACCAGGTCAGCGGCGAGTACGCGGCCCTGAAGGCGGCGTCGATGAACGGCTGGCTCAACGAGCGCGAGGTGGTGCTGGAGAGCCTGCTGGGCATCCGGCGCGCGGGCGCCGACGTCATCCTCACCTACTACGCCCGCCAGGCCGCCCGCTGGCTCGCCGGCGGCGAGTAGGCCCGCGCTGTCGGAAGTCAACGCGGCGGCATGGACCTGCTACGCTGCCGATCTTTGGTGGTGGCAGCGGCGGAGCGCAGCGTGGGCCAGGGCGATGATCAGCGTCGAGGCGGGGGGGATGATCCCGTCGCAGAGGCCGCCAGCCTGCTCGGCGACGATCTCGCCCGCCTGACCGAGGCCCCCGCGCTGTCCTGGGATCAGTCCATCGAGGACGCCAGCCTGCTCGACGCGAGCCTGGACGAGGCCACCGCCGCCTTCGAGGTGCCCGCGCTGGCCGACCTGGGCGTGGGCCCCGCGCCCAACCCCCGCACCCTCGACGACGGC
Organism: bacterium; assembly: GCA_030424955.1. Lineage (GTDB taxonomy): Bacteria > Myxococcota_A > Bradymonadia > UBA7976 > UBA1532 > JACKDL01. The sequence continues at coordinate 17,338 of JAUHVS010000040.1, forward strand.
CCCCCCAGCCCCCGCACCCTCGACGGCCCCCCGCGGCTGCCCTGGACCTCTGCGGAGCTGGTGCCCATCCCCAGCGTCGATCTGGACGACGACGGCGACGAGGCCCCCACCGCGGTCGAGCTGTCCCCCGCGGCGCTGCCCCGGGTGCGCGCCCCCCAGGCGCCGCGGCCGGTGGCCACCCGCAGCGCCCACCGGCCTGGCGCCCGGCCCCCGACCCCCCGCCC
>JAUHVS010000826.1 GCA_030424955.1 bacterium
GGCTCGGGCCCACGGCAGATCAGGCTGTAGTACTCGGCGAAGTCCTGCACCTCGACGGGCGTGCCGACCGACGAGGGGCTGTTGGCGCCGCGGTTGCCGGCCTCGTCGAGGCCGGCGTACACCACGAAGTAGGTCACGCCGTTGTCCAGGCCATCCAGGCGGGCGGGCGAGCTGCTGAAGGTCTTGCAGCGGCCGTCCAGGTACGCCCCGCGGAGATCGTCGTTGCTCAGCCCCTCGGCGGCGGCCGGCGTGTTGGCCGGATCCGCGTTTGGCGTGGGGGCCTCGAGGATCGGGCGCGCACACACTTCGTAGCTGTCGGCCCCGCTGATCCCGTCGAACGTCACCGTCAGCGCGCTGTCGGCCGCTGCGAGGGTGGGGGCTGTCTCGCTGTAGGTGGGGCGGTTCATGTCGAACTGGACGGTGAAGGCGTCCGAGTTCGAAGAGCTCTCGGTGATCACGCCCTCGGCGGGCTGGAAGTACTCCGAGAAGAAGTACAGCGTCGTGTCGCTCCCGTACGCGCAGAGCGTGTCGGCGTCGTAGTAGTCGGCGATGCGCACGCTCGACACGCTCGTGGTCGTGCTGCCCTCGACCAAGGCCAGGCACTGGCAGGCTGAGCCCGCCTCGTTGTCACACGACGCGAGCTCGGTGTTGCACGTGGCGTTGCTCGAGTTGATGGTCAGCCACAGCTCGTAGGTCGACGAGGCCGTCGTGCCCGAGTAGGTGCCGCTGACGTTGAAGGAACGCTGAACGGCGTCGGCACACTCGTCGATGCCGATCACCTGATCAGAGAGGCTCACCGACACGCTGACGGTCTGAGCCGTGGCGTTCTGAGCGGTGGCCAGCCCCGCCAAGGCGGCTAGGGCGTAGGTCGCAGTCCGGGCTGCCATGAAAATCGGCTCCTTGGCTCTCCCCCGACCGGTGTCGGGGCTGTGGGGCGCTGACTCTACCAAGATCCCACCGGCAAATGGAGCCGGCCCGTGTTGTGCTCGACGCTCGGCGCGGCGGGCACCCTTGGGACTCGCTAACAAGAAGCGTACCAACTTGCTTCCCCAGGCCCAGCGACGGTGGCGGGGGCGCCGGCTGCCAAGCTGGCACGGTGCGCGGCCCGCGGGCGACATTCTGACATCACGTCAGCGCGCGCCAGTCCAATGCGCCAGCACCGCCGCAGCCCTTGCGCTGATGTGGCGAAGGTTGTCGACGGCCAGCCACAGGGTGTGGTGGGCGCCCGCCGCCGTCGTCTGCGCCATCGGCCCGACGAGGAGCGTCCCCGCCGAGACGGCGCTCGCGATGTCGGGCGCGGTGGGCTGCCAGGCCAGCTCAGGCGTTGCGTCGAGGCGGCCGGCGAGCGCGTCCGCCGTCACGGCGCCCTCGAAGGTCAGGTGCAGGGCGATGCCGGTGCCGATGAACACCGGCGCCAGCACACGGGCGACGCTGGGCACCACGAGGCCGGTCAGCAGGCTGGCGAGCTGCTCACGGAGCCGCCCGGTGTCGTCGAGGGGCTGCCCGGCCAGCAGGTCGAAGGCGAGCCGCTGGCCCAGCGCCTCGGTGGGCGGCGTTCGGAAGGAGAGCAGCGCCACGGACTGGTCGCGGAGCTCGTCCAGCGCGGCGCGGCCGCGGGCGGACGCCGGATCCATGACCGTCGCGCTGAGGGCGGTCAGGCCCAGATCAGACAACGCGTTCGCCACCATCGCGATGGCCACGGCCGCTGGCTCTGCGAGGCGGACCGGGCGGGGCGACCCCGCGTCGGCGGGGCCGACCACCAACGGCGCGTCGACCAGGCGGCCTGTGAGATCCAGGATCGCCCCACCCTCCACGCGAGCGGCGAGGGCAGCGGTCAGGGCGCCGGGCGTCGCGAAGACCGTGATGTCCCCGTCGAGGGTCTCGTCTTCCGTGAGCGGATGGATCGGGATCTCGGTGTCGTCGTCCTCGGCGTGGGCCGGGCCGCCGAAGGCGTCGAGCTGGAAGGGCACCGCGTGGGCCGAGAGCAGCGACAGCAGCTCACCGCCGACGGCGCCGCTCGCCCCCAACAAGGTGACCACGGTGGGGGCAGACATCTGGCCTCCGGTGTAGAAAATTGCCCTCGCACGAGATCGAGGGCCTTGGGAACGCTCGGGATAACTGCGGCGCCGCCGCAAACGGGGCGGGAGCATAGGGCTGGCGACCTGAGAAGGTCAACCGCCGGTCTGGGTTCCCAATCCAACGACATTGACACTTCGGCGACACGTTCTCTACGGTGCGTCGATTCAAAGCACAGGCGCGTCGGCGACAAGTGCCCGCGTGCTGGGTTGAAGCCAGCGGCGCGAGGGGACGCGCCTACCGGGAGGAAGACTAGATGTCGGATCGAATGAACGGCCTGCTGACGGCCTGCGCGAGCGTGGCCGTTGCTTTCGGCATGGTGGCCTGCACCAGCGACGGTGGCAGTGGTGGTAGTGGCGATGCTGGCAGCGCGGGTGGCGCTGGTGGCGGCGTCATTGGCGACATGGGTGGCGCCGGTGGTGCTGGCGGCGCGGGGGGCGCGGGCGGCGCTGGTGGCGGCGCGGGTGGCGCTGGCGGTGGCGGCATGGGTGGCGCTGGCGGCGGCGC
>JAUHVS010000041.1 GCA_030424955.1 bacterium
CCATCGAGGTGGTGTTCTTCAGCCCCGAGCCCGTGGACGCCGGCGCGCCCCGGGCCGCCCTCGCCTGGGTCGGCCCCGAGGCCGCCGAGGTGGTCGCCGACGCCCCCCTCGTGGACGGCGCGGTGTGGCTGCCCCTCGCCCCGCCCCCCGAGGCGATCCGGCTGGCCTTCCGGCCCATCGAGCCCCTGCGCTTCACCGAGCCCGAGCAGGGCCGCCCCTTCGCGGCCGGCTTCGCCCTGCGCCCGCGGGTGGTGGTGTACGACGACCGCGACCGGGACGGCCGCTTCGACCTGCCGCCGCCCTTTGGTGACGGCGCCGATCGCGTCCTGGCGGTGGACCGCGGCACCCAGGACGGGCTGGCGTGGTCCACCAACATCGACGCCATCCTCGACAGCACGCCCCTGAGCCTGCTCGACACGCTCTATGCGCGGCTCGGCGGCGTCCTCAGCCCCTTCGTGCGCACCCGCGGGGCCCCGGATCTGGAGGCGATCCCGTGGCAGTCGACCCTGGTGCTCGACGCCGACGAGACCCAGCTGGTCACCGCCCTGTTCGCCTGCCCTCGCTTCGAGGTCTTCGGTGTGCGCGAGGGGCGCCAGCAGCTGCTGGTGGATCCCGAGCTGCCCCTGAGCCTGGCCTGCGATCCCACCTGCCGCGACGTGGCCTTCCCGCTGCGCGGCCCCGACCGCACCCCGCCGAGCGCGCTGATCCCCATGGTGGAGACCTGCGACGACGACGGCCAGGTGGACGGCCCCTACGTCATCGTGCAGGGCGAGCCGCTGGTGCTGTCGGCCGAGGGCAGCGTGGAGCCCGACGCGAGCGCCGGCGACGCCATCACCACCTACCGCTGGGACCTGGACGGCGACGGCGACTTCGAGATCGTGACCGACCAGCCCGTGCCCGACCCCGTGCCGTGGCCCGCGCTGGTGGCCGAGGGCCTCAGCCAGCCCGGCGCGTACACCGTGACCTTGACCGTCGAGGACCAGTGGGGCGCGCAGAGCGAGACGCCGGCCACGGTGCACGTGGTCCGCGGGCCCGAGGCCCACATCGCCGCGCCCAGCCGCGCCCACTGCGGCGAGGCCGTGACCCTGGACGGCAGCGGCAGCACCACCGACGGCCCCACCAGCCGCGGCTTCCGCCTGGTGGACTGGGCCTGGGACCTGGACGGCGACGGCGTCTACGACGACGCCAGCGGCCCCCGGGTGCAGTTCCCGGCCGTGGACTCCGCCATCGACGGCGAGCTGGCCCTGCACATCGCGCTGCGGGTCACCGACGAGCTGGGCCACACGGCCATCGCCGAGCGCGTCATCGAGATCGACGTGCAGAACCAGGCGCCCACCGCCGACGCCGGCGGCCCCTACAGCACCGGCCCGCTGGGCGACGGCTTCGTGCCCGTGCTCCTGGACGCCCGCGGCTCCCGCGACCCCGACGCCCCCTGCGACGCCGTGGTCAGCTACCGCTGGGACATCGACGGCGACGGCGCGTACGGCGCGGCGGACGGCGAGCCCGAGGGCGCCCTGGTGACCCTCGAGGATCCCACCTGGCGCCCCGACACCGCGCGCACCGTGGGCCTGATCGTCTGCGACGCCCTGGGCGCCTGCAGCGATCCCACCACCGCCCTGATCGAGGTGCTGCGCACGGCCCCGCCCGCGGGCGCCGTGGCCACCCCGACCCCCGACGACTGCGTGGGCAACGGCGACTTCAGCGTCACCCTGGACGTGAGCGATCCCGAGGGCGACCGCCTCAACATCGAGGTGCGCATCGCCAACCGCCTGGTGGCCGTGTCGAGCGACGTGCCCACCCGCGCCGACGGCCAGGCCGTGCGCGTGGCGCTGCCCGTCGACCTGGCGCTCATCCCCGAGGGCCAGCACGACATCGTCGTGCAGATCACCGACGCCGAGGGCGGCTACACCACCGTGCGCTCCCCCGGCCGCGTGACCTTCGACCGCACGCCGCCCACCATCGAGATCGGCCGCGAGCTGGGCGCCGACGTCTGCTACCAGCAGGCCCACGTGCCGCGCCCGCAGGTCGAGGTGGTGGACGCCATGGACCGCGCCCCGCAGGTGCGCGAGGTGCTCACCAGCGACGCCTGCGCCCGCACGCTGGCGGTCACGGCGACGGACGCCTGCGGCAACGTGGCCGAGGACAGCCGCGCCTACCTCATCGCCGAGGCGCCGAACCTGATCATCGACGGCCCCGACGACGGCAGCCGCGTGGCCACCGCCCGCTACACCTGGGCCATCGACGGCAACCCGTCCTGCGTCAGCGCCATCACGGGCACCGTGGTGGTCAACGGCGGCGCGCCGCAGCCGTACCCCGAGGGCAGCCCGCTGAGCGAGCCCGGCGTGTCGGTGCTGACCGTGCGCGTCGCGAACTGCATGGGCATCTTCCGCGAGCACGTGCGCTGGGTGCGCATCAACTACCCGCCCGAGGCCGTGGCTGTGCCCCCGGGCCAGGGCGTCTTCGGCGACCTGCTCGGCGCCCGCTATGTGGTGGCCGAGGGCAGCCCCCTGACCCTGGACGGCTCGGCCAGCCGGGCCCCCGAGGCCGACGACACCGTGCTGGCGTGGCTGTGGGACTTCGACGGCGACGGCCGCTTCGACGACGCCGTTGGCGCCCGCGTGGCCTTCAACACCGCCGATGACGGCCTGTTCGACGTGGGCCTGCGGGTCAGCGACGACCTCGGCGCCACCGGCGACGGCACCGTGCGGGTGCGGGTCAACGACGTGTCGCCGCGCCCCGACGCCGGCGGCCCCTACACCGGCACGCAGGGCCGCGTGGTGACCTTCGACGGCAGCGCCAGCGAGCCCGGCAGCTGGGCCGATCCGCTGAGCAACTTCCGCTGGGACTTCGGCGACGGCGTGGTGGACAGCGGCGGCGCGCTGACCCGCCCCACCCACCGCTTCGAGCACGACGGCTGGTACGACGTGACCCTGACCGTGTCGGACGAGGACAACAGCGCCGAGGACCGCGTGACGATCTTCATCGAGGACGTCGATCCCATCATCCACCGCGTCAACCTGCCCGAGGATCCCCGCGAGCTGGCCACCCTGACCCTGTCGGTCGAGGCCTCGCCCGGCGCGCCGGCCGATCCCATCACCCGCTACGAGTGGGACTTCGACGGCGACGGCCAGTTCGACTACGGCAGCGCCGACAGCACCGTGGCCATCACCCAGTACCGCGACGCGGGCGCCTACGCCCTGCGGGTGCGGGTGCGCGACCCCGACAGCTACGCCGAGGCCGTGGTCGAGCTGAACGTGCGCGAGTGCACCTTCGCCGAGGTCATCGAGTGGGTGGGCGAGCAGGTGGCCGACGCCCGCGAGGCCGGCGTGCTGACCCCGTTCCAGACCTTCCAGCTCAACCACTTCGACCGCAACGTCACCAAGGGCCTGTGGGGCGAGCGCTGGGACCGCCGCGGCAACACCCTGGTGGCCGTTGAGCTGATGGTCATGCAGCTGCGCGCCGCCATCGCCACCGAGGCCGATCTGGGCCTGCCCCTGTGGGCCCTGTCGCGCCAGCAGTACCGCGAGATCCAGCGCACCCACGACGCCCTGCTGGCCAGCGACCGCTCGCCGGGCGCCGGGCACGCCAGCATCCAGCGCGCCCAGGGCTGGATCCGCACCATGGGCGGCCTGTTCGAGGGCGAGGGCTTCTGGCGCGCCTGCTTCGATCCCATGGGCCAGGGCATCGCCCAGGAGGTCTGGTACGCGGGCTTCGAGGCGTACTTCTGGCTGATGGACTCGGTGGACCACTGCGCACAGGACTTCAACGGCTTCCGCCTGCCCGACGTGGCCGACCCCGTGGCCCGCAGCCAGGAGGCGAACACGGTCAACAGCAACCTGGGCGACGCCCTGCGCTGGCTGGACCGCGAGCTCGACCTCTACCAGGCCACCGGCGCCGCGGGCGATGACTGGGGCCCGGGCACCGAGGAGATGGCCCAGGCCATCGCCAGCCTCAACGAGCTGGTGCGGCTGGCGACCTTCCGGGTGGGCAGCCAGTGCAACGAGGCGGTGGACCGCTGCGTGACGGACGCCGAGGCCCTGGACCTGCTGCTGGAGGGCGTGTCCCTGGTGCGGCAGCTGAGCCTGGCCCGCGCGAACGGCGTGTACACCCGCAACTGGCAGAGCTGCGTGATGCTCGGCGTGAAGTTCCGCACCGAGCTGAGCATCCTGCGCACCGAGTACGCCTGCGGCCCGTACACCTGGACCAGCCAGCGGGTGCGCCGCCTGCAGGGCATCGGCCTGGATCTCGTGGCGCAGGGCCGCATCTCGGAGGCGCTCGACTTCTACGGGGACCCCGAGATGCAGTGCGTCATGCGCGAGACCTACAACCAGTGCCTGGTGACGCGCTTCCCCAACGCCAACCGCTGGCGGGACTACCCGGCCTACTGCCTGGACTACCTGGAGGCCGAGGCCGAAGACCCCAACGCCCCGGAGCCCGCCGCGCCGTAGCCAGCCTTGCGGGGCGGGGCGCCTCCCGCGCATGCTGCGGCCCACGCAGACTGGCCCGGACCGCCCCGCGATGCCCCCGACCACCCCGCCGCCCGCCGCCCGCCCAGCCACCCTCACGGCGCTGCTGGGCAACAGCCAGCGCCTCGACGGGGGCGCCATGTTCGGCAACGCCCCGAAGGCCCTGTGGCAGCGCTGGATCACCCCCGACGACCACAACCGCATCCCGCTGGCGTGCCGCTGCCTGCTCATCGAGGAGCCCGGCGGCCGGCGGATCCTGTGCGAGGCGGGCATCGGCGCCTTCTTCGAGCCCAAGTACCGCGAGCGCTTCGGCGTGCAGGAGGCCGAGCACGTGCTGCTGGCCAGCCTGGCCGCGCGGGGCCTGACCGACGCCGACATCGACGTGGTGGTGCTCAGCCACCTGCACTTCGATCACGCGGGCGGGCTGCTGGCGGCCTGGGCGCCCGACACGCCTGAGCGGCTGCTCTTCCCCCGGGCGCGCTTCGTGGTCGGCCGCGAGGCCTGGGACCGCGCCAACGCCCCCCACGCCCGGGACCGCGCCAGCTACATCCCCGCGCTGCCGGGGCTGCTGTCGGCCACCGGCCGCCTCGAGATCGTCGAGGGCGACACCAGCGCCACCCTGGGCGCGGGCTACCGGTTCCACCGCAGCGACGGCCACACGCCGGGCCAGCTGCTCATCGAGATCCCGGGGGCCGACGGGCCGGTGGTGTTCGCCGGCGATCTCATCCCGGGCGCGGCCTGGCTGCACCTGCCGATCACCATGGGCTACGACCGCTTCCCCGAGCTGTTGATCGACGAGAAGCGCGCCCTGCTGACCGATCTGCTCGCCCGCAACGGGCGGGTGTTCTTCACCCACGATCCGCAGATCGCCCTGGCCCGGGTGGCCCAGGACGCGCGGGGCCGGTTCACCGCCGGCGAGGCCTGGGCCGCGCCCGAGGAGGTGTCCCTGTGACGCGACGCGTGATCCGCGGGCCCGGCGCGCGCCGGCTGGCCCTGTGGCTTGGCCTGGGGGCCGGGCTGCTGGGCGCCGGCCTGCTGGGCGGCTGCAACAAGCTGAGCGGCGCGCCGCGCTTCGGGGTGGAGGCCAAGGGCAAGAAGTTCATCTTCCAGCTCTCGGTGGGCCCCAAGCGGCTGCTGGAGAGCGACAGCTACGCCAGCAAGGAGGCGGCGGTCGAGGGCATCAAGACCCTGCAGACCAACGGCGGCGCCGTGACCTGCAACACCACCCACCGGGTCGTGTTCAAGGCCAAGAACCACCGCCTGCTGGCCAAGTCGGCCGAGCCCTACGACACCGCGAAGGCGTGCGAGGCGGCGATCTCGACGGTGCGCCTGGCCGTGGAGCGGGCAGACCGCCCGTGAGGCCGGGGCTGGGGTTGGCCCTCGGCGCATCGCTGGCGCTGGCGTCGGCCCCGGTGGGCGCCGAGCCCATCCGCTGGCCCGCCGGCGAGACCTGGCAGGTCACGCACCAGGTCGAGAGCCACACCGACTTCCACCAGACCCACATCGACGGCTGGGAGTCGGTGACGCAGCGCTGGCGCTTCTCGCCGCGGGCGTCCGACGGCACGATCACCGCTGAGGTGATCGCGGTGGCGGGTGAGAAGGTGTCCGTGGGCCGGGCCGCCGAGGGCCCGCTGCACGCAGCGGCCCGCCTGGACGGCCCGCCACCCGCGTCCGCGTCCATGCTGTGGTGGTACGTGTGGCAGCGCGCGCCGTACACGGTGCGGCTGGCCGCCGACGGGCGATCCGCCCTCTCCGTGATCCTCACCGACGGCCCCGAGGCGGTGCGCGCCGAGTACCTGAAGCTCGGCGGCGATCCCGAGGCCCCGCCGGAGGGGCTGGACGCGGCGATCGAGGGGCTCAGCGACCCCGCGCGGATCACCCGGCAGCTGCCCACCGTGGGGCCGTCCGCCGAGGGCGCGCCCCCCCACTGGGCGTCGGTGCGGACCGCCCCCGCCCTGCTCAACGCGACCCTGCTGCAGCACCGGTGGCACGCCCGCGGCGAGGGGCCGGGGGGCCCGGTGGACGCGTACGTGGGCACGGGGCGGCTGCAGGGCAGCGTGGCGCTCAACTGGATCGTGGCGGTGCAGAGCTACCAGCTTGGCGGTCACCACGCCCTGCGGGCCGATGGGCGCCCCGGCGAGGTACACGAGCACATCGAGGTGGTCGGCAAGGTGGCGACCCCCAGCCGCCAGGGGGGCCTGCCCACCTACCAGCCCATCGCCTTCGACCTGATGACCCAGACGGCCTGGGCGCCGGCCCCCTGATCAGCCGGACGGCGCCCCGCCGCCCTCGGCGGCGATGGCCTGCTCGCGGAGCTGGGGCCCCGTCAGCGTGCTGCCGTCGGGGCTCCAGCCGGGCCGGCCGAAGATGGCGTGCCACACCGCCCGCGGGCCCTCCGCGGCGGCCACCGCCCGGAACATCGCGGCCCACTCGTGGAAGGCCACCACCAGCAGGTTGTGGCTGTGGATGTCCTTCACCAGCCCGTAGCGCACCGGCTCCACCTCGGGCTCGTAGGTGCCGAACAGCCGGTCCCACACGATGAACACCCCGGCGTAGTTGCGATCGAGGTAGCGGGGGTTGCTGCCGTGGTGCACCCGGTGGTGCGACGGCGTGTTCATGACCCACTCCAGCGGCCCCAGGGTGCGCACCCGCTCGGTGTGCACCCCGAACTGGTAGAGCAGGTTGAAGGCGTAGCAGACGGTGATCAGCAGGGGCGAGAAGCCCAGCAGCGCGAGGGCGAGGAAGAACGGCAGGGCCGTGTAGTGCTCGGTCCACGACTGGCGCAGCGCGGTCGACAGGTTGTAGCGCTGGCTGCTGTGGTGGTTCACGTGGCTGGCCCACATGAAGCGCACCTCGTGGTGGAAGCGGTGCAGCCAGTAGAAGGCCAGGTCCACGGCCACGAAGGCCAGCGCCCAGCCCCACCAGGTGTCCTCGGGCACCCGCCACGGGGCGAAGGGCAGCAGCCAGGCGCCGGCGGCGATGACGATCAGATCAGCGCCGGCGGTCCACACGGTGCTGATGAGCCCCATGCCCAAGCTGGTGAGGGTGTCGCGGCGCTCGTACCCGCCGCGCAGCCCGCGGGTGCCCGCGCCGATCAGCCCCTCCAGCAGCATGGCCAGGGTGAAGGCGGGCACGGCGTACAGGTAGACGGTCTGGGCGTTCACGGTGACCTCGCGGGCGGCGGCGCCCCCTCAGGGGACCGCGCCTCGCCGCTGGGGTCAAGGCGCGGGGGGATCAGCCGCGGCGGCGGCGGCGCAGCAGGGGCAGGCCGGCGAGCAGCAGGGCGAAGAGGCCCAGGCCCGTCTTGGTGCCGGGGGTGGCGTCACAGCCGCCGCCGCCCGAGGCGCTGGCCATGCCCATGGGGGCGACGCGGCCGGGGTAGGGCAGGTTCGGCTCGCGCAGGGCCTGCTGGTAGAAGGCCACGGGCACGGGGGTCGCGGGGGCCACGCACTCGACGGTGAACTGGCCGTCGTCCTGGCGCTGGGCGGTGGCCACGAAGCCCTGCTCGCAGCGGCAGGTGGGCGCGCCGTTGAGGCTCACGCACTCGCCGTGATCGCCGCAGGCGTCGGCCACGCAGGGGTCGGGCAGCTGCACCAGGGCGGAGCCGCCGATGGGGGCGCTGATGCTGGGGGCCGTGAAGTTCAGGCGGGCGTCCACGCAGCTGACCTGCATGTCGCCGGGGCGCAGGGGGTCGGGCACCATGCGGGCCACCGCGCCGGGGGCGCAGGCGCAGGCGGTCTGGGCGAAGCGGGCGTCGACCAGCTCGGCGCAGGCGCCGGCGGCGCCGCAGGCCGCGAAGTCACAGGCGGTGGCCAGGTCCAGGGCCTCGCCGCCGGGCACGTTGGGGTCGCAGACCTCGGGGCCCTCGAGCTGGTGCTGGTTGCTGACGTCCTCGCCCATCACCCGGTGGAACAGCGGATCGAGGTCCATCTCTTCGGGCGAGACGCGGGTGTAGAGCCGGGTCAGGTAGGGCTGGCTCGCGAGCAGCCGCGCCAGATCGTCGCGGGCCATCACCGCCTCGGGGCCGAAGCGATCGGGCACCCGGCTGTTGGCGATCATCGCCTGTACCTCGTCGGTGGGCTGGGCGTACTCGGTGACGAAGCCGTGGCCGCCGGCCTGGTCCACCTTGCGGGCCACCAGCGGCAGGTAGTTGGTCTGCCAGCGGTTGTAGTCGAACACCACCTCGTCCAGCGGGATCTCGATGTCGGGCACGTTGAGCGGGCCGAACTTCTGGTTCGACAGGATCCACACCTTCACGCCCATCTCGGGCATGGCCGCCACCGAGGTCAGCCGCAGGGGCACCACCGGGTTCTGGCTGCGGTAGGTCATCTTGATGGGCTTGATGGCCTCGACGGTCTCGCCCTCGGTCAGCCGCATGGCGGTGAACTTCATGCCCTCGGCGGTGTAGAGGGCGATGAAGGGCTCCATCTCGGGGACGATGCGGTAGTCGTTGGTGCGCAGCCAGTCGATGAGCGCGCGGGGGTCATCGGACTGCAGGGTGACGGTGTCGAAGGGCCCCACCTGCTCCTGGGCCAGCACCTGCACGTCGTCCTCGTCGCGGGCGTTGGGATCGCCGCCGGCGCCGGGCGCGCCGTCTCCCTCCCCGAAGGCGTCGATGGGCGCGCAGCGCCAGTCGGGCTGGTAGTTGGGCTCGGTGGCCTGGTCCAGCGCGCTGAAGGCCTGGCCGTACCAGGTGTCGAGCACCGGCACCTCGGGCACGGGCACGACCCAGGCGAACTGGTCGGCCTCGCCCTGGTACTGGATCTCGACGTAGGCGGACCAGGTCTGGCTGTCCTCCTGTACGAACAGGATGCGCTCGGCCTGCTGATCGACGGGGGCGCTGGAGCAGAAGAAGCCCCCGCAGGCGCTGGCGGCGACGGGGGCAAAGAGGCTCGCGGTCAGGGCGAGCCCGGCGGTGAATCGGTGCATTGGCTGTTTCCTCCCTGGCGGACGGCACTAGCAGGGGCCGTGCCAACCCGGGGGACCCCGCAGGCGCGGGGCTGGGGGGCGGGGGGCGGTCGGGGATCCGCGGATCTTTGAGGCCGCGCCGCCGAAAATCCGCGAGGGCGCTGGGCGCGCGGCCTCTCGCCACTCGGGGCGATTGGGTATAGGCTGGCGCCGTCCCAAGACCCTCGATCCATCGTCTGCCATGTCACCCGAGGAAGGCCTCCCCATGCGCACCCGCCCGCTGTTTGGTCTCGTGTTGCTCGCCGCCGCCAGCCTGTCCGGCTGCAAGACCGGCGGGGACGCCGAGTACGCCCCGCCCGCCGCCAAGTGCGACGCCGACAAGGACTGCGCCAAGGGCTTCGTCTGCGAGGCGAAGGTCTGCAAGAAGGGCGAGCGCAGCGCCGCTGAGCTCAAGGCCCGCAAGGCCGCCGAAGAGGCCGCCAAGCAGAAGGCCCGCGACGCCGAGAAGGCCACCAAGCCCGGCGAGGGGCGCCTGTACGTGCGCATCTGCCCGGGGTTCCAGAACACCCAGGAGTCCATCGGCACGCTGGTGGCCACCCACACCAAGACGGGCAAGACCTTCACCAAGCACCTGGCACTGGACGTGCCTGAGGGCGGCTGGGAGACCGAGTTCACCTTCTGGTCGGTGCCGCTGGGCGACTACGAGATCACCGCCAAGTACGGCATCCAGGTGAAGGGCCAGCCCGACATCTCGCAGCTCAAGTGCCACGAGAAGGTCGACAAGAAGGCCTGCAAGGACGAGCTCGTGATCTTGAAGTCGGTCATCCCGCCCGACCAGGAGGCCCCGCGCGAGAAGGACAAGGACGGCACCTTCAAGCGCCGCCCCTGCGACTTCACCGCCGAGTAGGCCCGCGCGCCCCGCGGGGCGCCGCCCGCGTCGCGGCGGCGGCCCAGCCCTCAGCCCGCCGCAGCCCTCAGCCCGCCTCAGCCCTCAGCCCGCCGCAGCCCTCAGCCCTCAGCTGTCGTCGGCGTCCTCGGCCGGGTGGCCCCCGTCCGCGGTGGGCGCGCTCAGCAGGGCCTCGAAGGTCAGCGCCAAAGCCTCGCGGCGCCGCTGCTGCGCCTCGATCAGGGCCCGCTCCAGCGCGCGGGTGCCGTGGCTGTCGGGCAGCTCGCCGGGGCGGTAGCCGCTCTCCTCGGCCAGGGCGTACAGCCCGGCCAGGCTCACCTGATCGGGGGGCCGCCCGGGCACCACCAGCCCATCGGCGCCCGCGTCCACCCGCAGCAGCCAGTCGCCCGTCAGCAGGCGCTGCAGCGCCGGCTCGAGCTCGTCGGGCTCCACCTGCAGGGCGCGGGCGATGTCCACGGGGTTCACCCCCCCGCCGTGCTGCTGGAACCGGCGGGCCACCTCGCCGAACACCCGGCACAGCAGGTAGCCGGTGGGGGGGCCCGGCTGGGCGCCGCGCACGATGCCCCGGCGGGTCAGCACGGCGGCGGTGAGCTGCTGGTGGTGCTGCGCCACATAGGCCAGCTCGATGCCAAACAGCACCATCACCCACACCAGCCACACCCACATCAAGAACACCGGCACCAGGGCGAAGGCGCCGTAGATCTGCGACGAGGTCGACGACGCGTAGACGACCTGCACGTACGCGTTGAAGGCGAACTTCGTGAGCTCGAAGCCGATGGCGCCGCCGACGCCGCCGATGATGGCCGCGCGCCACTTCACCCGGCCGTGGGGCAGCAGCTTGTACATCAGCGACAGGGCCAGGGCCTCCAGCGCCCACGACACCACCACCGACGCGAGGGCCAGCCCGAAGCTCTCGGCCAGCCCGCTCTTGACCCACGAGGTGGCGAAGAAGCTCGCCGCGATGAGGCCTGGGGCGAGGGTGAGCACCGCGTAGTAGGCCATCAGCCGCACGTGGAGCGGCCGGGTGAAGGGCACCCGCCAGATGCGGTTGAAGGCCTTCTCGGCTGCGGTGAAGGTCGACACCGCGGCCACCAGCAGGAACACGAAGCCCACGGCGCCCACGGTGCCGGTGTTGACGCGGTCCAAGAAGCCCTGCACCACGGCGGTGATCTCGCCGACGCTGTTGGCGAACAGGGTGTCGAGCAGCCAGCCGCTGACCTTGGTGGAGACCTCCTGGCTGGGCACGAAGGCCTTGAACACCGCGAAGATGACCGCCAGGGCGGGCACCATGCTCAGCAGGGTGGTGTAGGTCAGCGCCTGCGCGGTGTTCAGCGCCTGGTCCACCACCAGCTGCCGCCAGATGTCGAGGATCAGCCGCAGCACGCCAGCCAGCAGCCGCAGGGCGCGCTGGTTGCGGGTGTCGGCGTAGGTGTAGAGGGCGTCGACGCGGGCGCGCAGTTGGTTCCACATGGTGGCGGCATGCTACGCGGAGTCGTGGGCCAGCGCGATTCGGCGCGCGCGGGCGGGCTCAGCGCGGATCGCCCCGCAGCGAGAAGCCGGCCCAGTAGTAGGGGTGATCGAAGGCGACGGGGGGCGTGCTCGGGCGGAAGGGGGTGACCCCGCGCACCCGGGTGGGGTCCAGCCGGTCGCGCAGGGCGGGGGGCAGGGCGCTGGGGCCCAGGCGCTTGTGCCGCAGGGCCAGCTGCGCCTGGTGCAGGGCGGCCAGGGTCGACGCCCCCGCGCGCCGCGCCTGGTGCAGGCGCACCATGAACAGGGTGCTGGCGGCGTCGTGCACGGGCCAGCGGCTGGCCACCACGGCGCGGGCGCCGGCCTCCAGGAACGCGCGGTCGAGCACCCCCACGATCTCGTCACCCACCGTGGGCTCACCGCGGGCCGAGTCGCACACCGAGAGCACCACCAGGGCAGCCTTGGCCAGCGGCGCGCTCGCCAGATCGTGGGCGTACAGGTTGCCGTCGCGCAGGGCCAGGTGGGCGGTGCTGTGGGGGTCGGGCCGCACGCCGTGCACCGCGAAGTGCAGCACCGCGGCGCCGGCCAGCGCGCCCCGCACAGCGGCCAGCCCCGCCTGGGGCCCCGCCAGCACGGTGGGCTCGGGGTACAGGGCCGCCACCTGCTCGGCCTCGGCGCGGGCGCCCGGCAGATCGCTGAAGGCGTCGGCGACGGTCAGCAGGGTGTGGGCGTCCGGCGCGCGGGGCGCCGCCAGCAAGCGCTGCAGGCTGCCCAGGCTCGGCGCGCTGAACACCGCCAGGCGGTCCACCACCAGGCCGTCGCCCCAGGGCAGCACCTCGAAGGGCACCGCGTGCAGGGGCCCGTGGGGCAGCACCGCCAGCCGCGTCGCGCCGGCGGCCACGGCGGCCTCCAGGGCGGGCAGCACGGGATCGAGGGCGCCGTGCGCCACCGCGGCCGCCTGATCGCGCCAGGCCCCGCCGGCCCGCAGGCGGGCGATGAGCGCGCTGACCTGCTGGGCGAGGGCCGGCGCGGCCACGGGCACCCGGGCCACCGTGGTGACGCCGCGGAAGCTCAGGAAGCTCAGCACCTCGCCGTCGAGGGCGGCGTGCTCCAGCACCACCAGATCCGCGGGCAGCGCCGCCAGGGCCTCGGCCGCCGGCGGCGGGCGCCACTGGTGGCGGCCCAGCCGCGCGCGCACCAGGGCCCGCTGGACCCGCACCGCGGGCGTGCGCCGGCCCCGCGGCGCCGGGGCCCGCTGGCTGGCCAGCCGATCGGTAAACGCGCGGGCCTTCATGGCGCCCAGCACGTCCAGGGCGCCCTGGGGATCGGGGCGGCCGGCCAGATCGAGGCGGGCGGTGAGCAGGGCGGCGTAGATCCGCTGCCGCGCGGGGGCCAGGAACGCGCCCATGAGCCCGGCGTCCACGGCGCCGCGGGCCGCCTCGAAGGCCGCGAAGGCCCGTTCCAGCGCGGCGGTGTACGCGGCCGGATCGCCGACGGCCGCCCGCTCGGCCAGCACCCCCAGCAGCAGGGCCTGGCCGGGGTCGCCGGCCGGCAGATCCGCCCGCACGGCGGCGGCGTGCCCGTCGACGGTGGCCCAGTCCTGGTCGGCCGCGGCAGCGACGATCCGCGCCAGCCGGGCGTGGGTGGCCTGGCGGGGCAGCCTGGCGGCGGCGGCCAGGGCCTCGGCCTCGCTCGCCTCGGCGGCGGCCTCGGCGGTGCGGCCCAGCCGCGCCAGCGCCCAGGCGGCGGTGGTGTGCGCCTGGGCCTCGACGGGCGGTCGGCCCGCGGCCTGGGCGGCGCTGATCACGGCCCGCGCGAGGGTCAGGCCGCGGGCGGGCGCGTCGCCCCCCACGGCGGCCACCGCGGCGTTGGCGCGGCAGTGCAGCGCGGGCTCGGGGGCGGGCGCGCGGTCGTACAGATCGCAGGCGCTGTCGAAGAGCTCGACGGCGGCCTCGGCGTCGCCGGCCCACGACAGCACCATCGCCATGCCCTCCAGCCCGGCGGCCTGGGCCCGCAGCTCGCCGGCGACCTGGGCCCGGCCGTGCAGGTCCTGGTAGGCGGCGAAGGCGGCGTCCAGCTCGCCCGCCTGCCAGCGCAGGCCGGCCTCGACCTGGCGCACCTTGAGCAGATCGGCGGCGTGCGCCGGCTGCCCCTCGAAGTAGGCGGCGGCGGCGGCGAGGGCGGCCAGCGCCCGGTCGGTGTGGCCCTGCCGCACCCAGACCGTGGCCTGGTAGCGCTGGGCGCGGGCGACGTCCAGGGGCAGGGCCTGCGGATCGGCGATGGCGGCGGCCAGATCGGCCAGGGCCGCGTCCGTCTGGCCCGCCTTGAAGCGGGCCAGGCCCAGCCGGGCGCGCAGGTGGGCGGCGTCGGGGCCGGTGGCCTCGGCCAGGGCGGCCTCAAACAGGGGGATGGCCTCGGCGGGCTGGCCGGCGGCGTAGGCCGCCTCGGCGGCGGCCGCGGGCGAAGGCGGGGGGTCGGTGGGCGCGCAGGCGGCCAGGATCAGGGCGGCGCCCAAGGCCAGCAGCCAGCCCAGGCATCGGCGCTGCGGCCGGCGCGTCGGGCGGGCGCGGGGGGCGGGGCGCTCGGTCAGCGCCGCTGGCCGGGTCTCACTCACCGTGCTCGATGCCGCGGGTCGCGAGCACCCGCAGCGGGCCCTGGATCACCGGCGTGAGGCGCGCGCGGAGGGCCGCGACCTCGGGGGTGCCCTCCGCAGGCAGGGCGTCGATCACCGCGGCCAGCGCAGGGATCGGCGCGGCCGTGATCAACGCCACGAAGCGCTCGGTGCCAGGCTGGTCGTCGAGGGTGAAGCGGGGCGCCACCCAGGGCGTGGTGGCGGTGAGCGGGTGGTTGACGAGGCTGGGATCGGGGGCGCTCCAGGCGCCACGGCCGTCGCGCAGCAGCAGGGTGACGAAGTGGCCGGCCTCGCCCTCCACGCGGATCTGCACGTGGTCGCCGCGCCGCAGGGGCCCCTCGGCGCGCTCCACCTGGGCGCGCTGGGCGGTGAAGTAGATGGCGCCGTCGGGCACGGCCGGCGACTGGCGGCTGGCGAGGCCCACCCCCAGCACCAGGGCCGCGGCCAGGGCCAGGCCCACCGCCAGCGGCACGCGCCGGGGCCGGGTGTGCCGCGGCAGCTGATAGTCGTGGCCGAAGGGGGTGGCGAGGCGGCCGCTGGCGGCCAGGGCGGTGGCGTTCAAGAACACCCCGTCCCGGCCCGCCGCCCGGGCCCGGGCGTACAGGCCCGTGGCGAGCTCTGGGGCCGGCCCCAGCGGGCGCGTGGCGCCCAGGGCGCCGTCGGCCACGACCAGGGCGGCGCAGAGCTGCGGGTGGGCCGCCTGGAGGGTGCGCAGCGGCCCAAGCAGCGCCTGCACGCGGCCGTCATCGGCGGGAGCGGCGAGCAGCCAGGCGCCGTCGTCCAGGGCCTCGCTCCAGGGCGCCGCCGCGCGCAGGGGCGCGAGCTGCGTGCCGTTGAGCCCCGGCCAGTCGACCACCGCCACCACCAGCGCGCCGCCCAGCTGCGCCAGCCAGGCCGGCGCGTCCGCCTCGACCCCGTCCGCCGCGCCGATGAGCAGCGCCTCCACGGCCTCGAGGGCGTCGAGGGGCTCGGCGTCGTCGGGGGGCGTGGGCTGGGGCGGGGTGCTCGACATCGGTCCTCGGCGGTTGGGGGGCAGATCGCCTGCCCCGTTGGGCTCCAGTGCCCTGCTGCCGCTGGAATCTTACCAGGGCAGCGCATATTTCGCGGCGGGCGGGTCAGCCCCGCCGGCGGGGGTCCACGGCGTGACCGGCCGCCGCGAGGGCCTTCGCCCCGGCGCGCAGGATCCGGCTGCGCCACTGGTACACGTTGTTGGCGGTCGCGCCGGTGCGGGCCGCCACCTCCTCCACGGTCAGCTCCTCGATGAACAGGTGCTGGTAGTACGCCTGCCCGGCCTCGGTGAGCTCCGCCATGATCAGGGCGCGCACCTCGGCGCGGTCCTCGGCGGCCGCGAGCTGAGCGTCCAGCGGGCCCTCGGCCAGCTCGTCGGCGATGCGGTCCAGCAGGGTGGGCCCCTCGTCGCCATGGGCCGGCGCGTCCAGGGTCAGCGGGAGCCGGCGCGCGCGCACACCGTCGCGGCGGTGCAGGTTGGCCGCCAGCCGCTGCGACACCCGCGCGACGTAGGTGCGGATCGAGCTGCGGGCGGCCCACAGGCGCAGCAGCCGGGCGTCCTCGGCGAAGAGCAGCACGTAGGCCTCTTGCACGCCGTCATCCAGGTCGGCGTCGCTCAGGGTGCGGCCGCGCCGCTGCCAGGTCGCGGCGATGGCGCCCCGCACGGCGCGCAGGGTGCTCTGGACCAGGCGGCGCCGGGCGCGCTCGTCGCCGGCCAGGCAGGCGTCGACGAGGGCGCGATCCTCTGGGTAGGGGCCCGCCGTCACGGGGCGAGCTGACCCAGCGGCGTCACGAGGCCCTCGTCCACGGCGTCGTGGCCATGGCGCAGGGCCTCGGCGGTCTGCTGCACGAAGGCCATCAGGCCATCGAACAGGGTGGCCGCGAAGTCCTCCAGGTCGGGCGGCGGCAGGTCGCCAAAGGCCAGGCCGTGGGTGGCCAGCGCTTGGGCGGGGTGGCCGCCGTGGGCGCCGCTCGCCCAGCGCGCCAGCGGCGCCTGGGCCACCCAGCCCCGCAGGAAGGCGGCGTAGCGGCCGAAGGCCTGCTCCAGCAGCAGCGCGCGGTAGCCATCCAGGGTGGAGCGCAGGCCCCGCAGGCGCGCCATGGCCACGGGGTCGCCCCGGTAGATCTGGTCGAGGCTCTCGAAGTCGCCGCGCAGCAGCCGCCGCAGGCGCTCATCGAGGGCGTCCGCGCGCTCGGCGACGGCGGCGTCAAAGCCCTGGGAGAGCCGCCGGCGCAGGCCCTGGATGCGGCGCTGGCGCACGCTCGGCTCCCGCGCCTCCAGGATCTCGCCCAGCTCGGCGGCGCGGGCCTCGATGACCCCGCGCAGCGCCCGGTGAAGCTCGGTGGGCAGCTCTGACTCCGTCTCGTGCCGCAGCTGTGCGCGGTCCACGGTCAGCCGCCCCCGCAGCGCGCCCACCTCACCGGACTGGCGCGCGACGGTCTGGGCGGCCTCGCGGGCGCGGGCCAGCGCGTCGCGGCGGATGGCCTCGACCCGCCGCGCCACGGCCTCGCCCCGCAGGGTGTCGGCGCGCTGCACCACGCCGCCCCGCAGCAGGCGGTGCAGCCCGGCCAGGCCGCTCCGCTTGAGCCCCTGGACGTCCCGGGCCAGCAGCGCGGCGAGGCCCGCCTGGGCGGCCACGGCCACCACCCCCAGGGCGCGGCCGCCCAGGTGCTGGTGCACGGTCTGGAGCTGCGACTTGAGGGCGGCGCGGTCCACGGCGTCCGCGCGGCCCAGCACCGCGATGGCCGGCCGCGCCTCGCGGGCCAGCCACTCGGCGGCGGCGTCCCAGGCCTCGATGGGATCGGTGGCGTTGACCACCCACAGGGCCACGTCGGGCGGCGGGCCCTCGGCGCCGGCCGGCGGATCGACCACGGTCAGCCCGCGCAGCTCGTCCAC
>JAUHVS010000827.1 GCA_030424955.1 bacterium
CCGCCGGCCCCGGCGGCGCAGCGCCCCCGGGCGGGCCCACGAGCGGCGCGGCGGCTGGCGCAGGCGCCATGTCGAACTGTGGGGCACCGTCGAGCTCATCCCCGAACTCGAGCATGGTCTTCTCGTCGGCGTCGTCCGTCACCGAGAAGTCCATCAGATCCATCGTGTTGAGGTCTGGCTCCACCGGCGCCGCAAGAGGCTCGGCGAAGGGTGGATCGTCGTCCTCGAAGGGCGATGGACCCGCCCCGGCTGTAGGGCCGAGCGGGCGCTGCTGCTCAAGCATCAGCGTCGCGTTGAGCGCGGGCGGATCGCTGTCGTCTTCCCTACGCTGATCGCCATCGAGCAGGCGTCGTTCCGAATCGGTCACCGAGGCCATGGCCGCCAATCGAGCTGGAACGGCATAGAAGCCGCTGTTGAACTTGTACCCCTCGACCGCCTCGAGGAACTCGGTCGCCGACTGAAATCGCGCGGCCGGGTCCTTCTGTAGCGCCCGAAGGGCGATCTGCTCCAGTTCGGGGGGCACCTGAGCCCGCACCGCCGATGGCGCGACCGGCGGAGAGCGCAGGTGCATCCGAAGGACCTCCGCCGGCGTCGAGGCGACGAACGGCGGCTGTCCACACAGCATTTCGTACAGCACCACGCCGGCCGCGTACAGATCCGCTTTCTCATCAACCGCTCGACCCCGAATCTGCTCGGGGCTCATGTACGCCGCGGTCCCGTACACCTTGCCCCGCTGGGTGAGGGGCGCCGCCGGCGCAGCCTCGCTGGCGCGCATCAGCTTGGCGATGCCGAAGTCGAGGACCTTCAGGTACGCCGGGTCGCCATCGACGTGGGCCAGGAAGAGGTTGGCGGGCTTGATGTCGCGATGCACGAGGCCGACGCGGTGGGCTTCCCCCAAGGTGCGCAGCAGCTCCGTCATGACCTTCGCGGTCACTGAGGGCCTGGCCGCCTGACGGGCCAGGCGCGCCGCCAGGGTCTCCCCTGCCAACAACTCCATGGCGATGTAGAGCAGCCCCTCGGGCGCCTGCCCGAAGTCGTGCACCACGATCGCGTGGGGGTGCCGAAGCCGCGAGGCGAGGAGCGCCTCCTGCCGAAAGCGCTCACTGGGAATGGGGTCGCCGCTCGCGTCGTGGGTCAGCACCTTCAACGCCACCAGGCGATCGACGGAGAGCTGGCGCGCCCGGAAGACGGCGCCCATCCCGCCCGAGCCCAGCACCTCGATCACCTCGAAGCGATCGTCGATGCGGTGACCCAACAAGCGATGGGCATCGAATGCCTGCACCCCGCCTCCCCTGACTGTGCGGCGCCAGTGTACGGCAGGCGCTGCGGCGGGGCGACCCGCGACCAGCCCGCGTTGACCCGCTCGGTCAGCGACGCGTACAGTCAGGACTTGCTCGCGACTGTACGGACATCATTGTGAACACCCACCTCGGAATGCGGTTGCGGTGGTGCGCCGCTCTGATGCTCTGCGCCCTGCCGCTGGGCTGCGACGACACGGCCGAGCCCGGCACGCCCGACGCCCGTCCGGCGGACGCCGCCATCGACGCCTCCCCTGCCGACTGCCAGGCCGGCGCCCGGCGCTGCGGGCCGGCGGCCCAACCGCAGGTCTGCCTGAACCCGGGCGGCTGGCAGGACGACACCCCCTGCCTCGAGACGGACGAGTGTGTCGACGGCGAGTGCCGCGCGCCGCAGATCTGCGAGCCCAACGAGGCGCGCTGCCGTGACGCTGACACGCTCGAGGTGTGCAACGCCTTCGGGACGGCGTTCGATCCCAGCCCCTGCGAAGGCGGCTGTCGTGCCGCGGGCGGCACCGCGACCTGTGACGACGAGATCTGCGTCCCCGGCCAGACCCGCTGCAACGGTGAGGACGTGGTGGTCGCCTGCAACGCCGTGGGCACCGGCTTCGAGTTCAGCCAGCGCTGCGATCGCGCGCGGGCCGGCGAGCAGTGCGACCAGGGGGAGTGCGTCCCCCTGTGCGTGCTCAGCGAGAAGGTCAAGACCAACGTCGGCTGCGACTATTGGGCCGTCGACCTGGACAACGCCTTCGTTCGCGCCGACCTCGACGCCGCCGCCGCGCCGTACGCCGTGGTGGTCTCGAACCCCGACGACAACCTCACCGCGCAGGTGAGCGTGCTCAACAACGAGGCGCAGGTCGACTCGGCCATCATCCCGCCGCTGGGGCTGCACGTCTTCCAGCTGCCCCGCCGGGACGTCGACGGGACGGTGCTCGCCCCGCTCGCCTACCGGGTCCGCTCGAGCGTCCCCATCATCGCCTACCAGTTCAACCCGCTGGAGAACGAGGACGTCTTCAGCAATGACGCGTCCCTGCTGCTGCCCAGCCACGTGCTCGGGCGCGACTACTACGTGATGACCCGAGAGCAGTCCTTCGATCGCCTCCGGGGCTACGTCACGATTGTGGGTATCAACGAAGAGCCCACCACGGTGACGGTCACCGTGACCGCGCCGACCCGGCGCGGGACGAGCGGCATCCCGGCGCTCGCGCCCGGCGAGAGCTTCGAGG
The DNA here is from genome assembly GCA_030424955.1 of bacterium. GTDB lineage: Bacteria > Myxococcota_A > Bradymonadia > UBA7976 > UBA1532 > JACKDL01. The sequence continues at coordinate 2,522 of JAUHVS010000827.1, forward strand.
CCGTGTTGAATCAGTTCGACGTCCTAAGCCTGCAGACCA
>JAUHVS010000828.1 GCA_030424955.1 bacterium
GTCGGCGAACTTCACCGACCGGGGCCAGACCCGCAACATCGAGGCCGGCGCCCTGATCAAGGATCATCGGTTCGCGCGGGCGCTCGTGAGCCAGTGGCACCAGGCCCTCGCCCACGGCATGTTCGCGACCTGGACGCCCTGAGCGGGCGCCCCCGCGGGCTCACTGGCAGTAGTAGCCCACGCGGCGGTCGATGTAGCCGCAGCTCGCGCCCTGCTCGCTGCAGTCGGTGCTGTGGAAGCCCTCGTCGTCGCACCACTCGGCGGTGTCGCCGGTGCAGCGGCCCAGGTAGTCCAGATCGACACACGGATCGTCGATGCAGTTGGCGCCCACGCCCATCTGCACGGTGCAGCTCAGGCCGCAGCTGCCGCAGTCCCGCGCGCGGGCGATGCCGTTGTCGCACCAGCGGGCCACCTGGCCGTCGCAGGCGCCCTCGCGGTCGAAGCCGCCACAGGGGTCGGCGCCCTGCAGGCAGCGGAAGCCGCCCGCGCGGTCGCTCCAGCCGCAGCTGTCGCAGCCCTCGCGGGCCAGGACGTCGCCGTCACACCAGGTGGCGATGCTGCCATCGCAGCGGCCCACCGCGTCCACCTCGCCGCACGGCATCGGGCTGCCGCCGCCGACGGGGCCGGTGGGGCCGGTGATGCCCTCGATCCAGTCGGCGAACAGATCGGTGCGGGTGTAGTTGTCTTGACCCAGGCACGAGGGGTCGCCGTGGCTCAGGTCGCCCGCCACGCGCACGGTACCGTCGTCGGCGATGACGAACACCGGGCCGCCCGAGTCGCCGAAGCACACGCCGCGCTCTCCCTGGCCGTCGATGGTCAGGTAGGGCTGGCCCACGGCCGAGATGGGCTCGGCGGTGAACCAGCGCACGTTGAACTGGCCGCGCTCGGTCTGGCCGTAGCCAGCGGCCTCGGCGGTGCGGCCGATCCAGCTGCGGTCCATGGGCTGGTCCATGATGGCGAAGGGCTCGGCGCCCGGGGCCACCTGGTCGAGGGGGCCGGCGAGCTCGACCAGGCTCTGGTCGGCCTGCGGGTTGTCGACCACGCGCACGGCGCGCTGGCAGCGGTTGGGCCGCGCCGGGTCTTCGCCGACGCAGAAGTTGGCGCCGGCGCGCAGGCCGCAGTGGGTGGCGGTGAGCACCCAGGTGGGGGTGATGAGCGTGCCCGAGCAGCCGTCGAAGCTGCCGATGGCCAGGATCTGGCCGGGGGTGAGCGAGACGTGGGTGGGGTCGACGGTGCCGTTGTAGACCTTGGCCGCCACGCGGATGTCGCCACAGGCGTCGACGCCGTCGGGCAGCGGGGGCGGCACGGCCGCGTCGGGGGCGGGGGGCACGTCGGCGTCGGGGGCGGGCGGCGCGGCGTCAGGGGCCGGGGGCATCGTGCCCGCGTCCACGGGGGCCGGCGGGGCCGCGTCGGGCAGCGCCTGGGCGCCGTCGGGGCTGACCTGGCCGTCGACGGTGGCGCCGCCATCCACGGTGATGACGTCGGGGCTCGCGCCCCCGCCGCCCGTGGTGAGGCAGCCGGTCGCGCCCATCATCACGCCAAGGCCCACAATCCAACGCTGCATATGACCTCCAGAGCTGGGGGCGACCGTCCGGCGCCCACTCAATGACCCGTCGTCCAGCAAGCGCCGTGCCGGTCGGCCGTGCGCGGTCGCGGGGCCGCTGGTTCCGGGCGCGCGGGCGGCCAGCGCTCGGACGGCCACGGGCTGCGTGCGTGAAATAACGGCCCGCGGCCGCCCGCTGCCGTGCCCCCCGGGTCACCCGTGCGCTACGCTCGCGGCATGCGCCGCCCCACGCCGTGCCGGATCGTCCACGCCGCCTTCGCTGTCTGCGCCATCGCTGCCTCTGCCCTCGCCGGGGGCTGTGACGACGGGACCTCTGGCTCACCCGCCGACGGCCGACCCGACCTCGGCCCCGTCGACGCCACCCCCCAGGACGCCACCCCGCCAGACGCCCACGACGAGGACGGGGCGGTCGCGGACGCCCAGCCGCAGGACGCCGCCCCCGACGCCGGGCCGCGGCCCTGGCGGGTGATGACCTTCAACGGCGGCACCACCGACGGGCTGCCCCACAACCGCGCGCCCGATGACGGCTACACCGCGGCCATGGCGGCCGAGGCAGACGCCCACTACGAGAACAGCCTGTCGTGGCGCCCCGCCGAGGCGGCGCTGACGGCCTTCCTGGCCGCCCAGCAGGTGGATCTGGTGGTGTTCCAGGAGATCTTCCACGACCCCTGGTGCGCCGACATCCCCGTGGATCCGGCCCTCGACTTCGTGTGCCGCGACTGGCAGCCGGGCGATCCGTGGCAGATCGAGCGGCTGGTGGGCCCGGACTTCCAGGTGGCCTGCGCGGCCGGCCAGCCCGACAACTGCCTGGCCGTGCGCCGCAGCTTCGCGCGCATCGACGGCTGCCCGCTGGACGCCGTGTGCCCCGAGGGGCTGGCGGGCGCGGGCCCCCCCAGCGGGTGCAGCCGCGGCGCGCGGGTGGGCCAGGCGCGCCTGACGCTGGCCGACGGCAGCCGCTGGACCGTGGTGAACGTGCACGGCACCAGCGGCTT
>JAUHVS010000042.1 GCA_030424955.1 bacterium
GGACCGGTTGCTAGCCGCTCGCCCTGCACCGCCTTTTGGGCGGGTAGCGCGACAATGGTGGACATTGTCAACCTTCCCCGCCATTCTGCAATGCAACCAATCCACTGGGAGACTTTACATGCGTAAGACGATTCTGGCCGTCGCTGCCGCTTCTGCCATTGCCACTGTCGGCATCAGCGGGCTGAACGCCCAGGCCGGCCCGGAAGCTGCCCAGCATGGCGAACAGCACGATGATCACCAGCAGGCCGCCCTCGACGAGGTTGGTGCCCACCGTGGTCAGGGTGTTGGTCACCAGGGTCGCGCGGTCGTAGACCACTTGCAGGTGCACGTCCTCGGGCAGCACCCGCTCCACGGCGGGCAGCCGCGCGTGCAGCCGGTCCATCACCTCCAGGGCGTTGGCGTCCCGCAGCATCTGCACCATCACGTACACGGTCTCGCCGCGGCCGTTGGCGGTGGCGGCGCCGATGCGGGGCAGGGCGCCCTCGGCGATGTGGGCCACGTCGGCCACCCGCACCGCGGCCCGGCCGCCCTCGAAGGGCCGCACGATGGCCTGCCCCAGATCCGAAGCGCTGGCCGGCCGCGCGACCCCGCGCAGCAGGGCCTGGCCGTCGCCGGCGGGCACGCTCGCCCCGGGGGCGTAGCCCACGGCCGAGGCCAGGGCGCCGCGCAGGTCGTCCAGGGTCAGGGAGCGGGCGGCGAGGGCGCTGGGATCGGCGATGACGTCCAGGGTGCGCTGCTCGCCGCCCCACGCGTTGACCTCCACCACCCCCGGCACCGAGCGCAGCAGCGGGCTGATGCGCAGGTTGGTGAGCTCCAGGAGCTCGGCGGGGGTGCGCCGGGGCGACGACACCGTGAAGTGGAAGATCTCGCCCAGGCCGCCGGTCATGGGGGCCATGGCGGGCGCCTCGACGCCGGCGGGCAGGGCCCCCGCCAGGCCGGCCAGCCGCTCGCTGACGTACTGGCGGGCCAGGGAGTTGTTGACGGCGTCCTCGAAGACGACGGTGACCGAGCTGATGCCGTAGCGCGAGAGGCTGCGCTGGGTCTCGACGCCGGGCAGGCCGCCCAGCGCGGCCTCGACCGGGCGGGTGACGCGGCGCTCGACCTCGACGGGGGTCAGCCCAGGGGCCTGGGTGAGCACGATGACCTGGTTGCTCGTCACGTCCGGCAGGGCGTCGAGGCGCAGGTTGGCGCCGTAGAGCGCCGCCAGGGCCGCCAGGGCCAGGGCCAGCGCGACGGTGGTGCGCCGGTGTCGCAGGGCGGTCTGCACCATCCAGACGATCACGGGTGGGCCTCCGCGGGGGCCGAGGCCGGGGCGCTGGGGGACGGCACCGCCGTGGCGGGGGTGGCCGCCTCTTCGGCGAGGGCGCGGGCCTTGCGGCCGTCGGCGGCCACGTCGTCCTCGCCGGTGAGCGCGCCGCGCACCAGGGCGCTCGCGCCCGCGCCGCTCAGCACCTCGACCGGCACCCAGGTCACGGCGCCCTGGCCGTCGCGGCGGGCCACGTTGGCCTGGCCGTCCTCGATGACGACGGCGGCCTGGGGCACCTCCCACACGCCCTTGCTGGCAGGCGCCAGGCGCAGATCGCCGCGCAGGCCGTGGGGCAGGGGGCGGTCGTCGGCCGGCGCGAACCAGGCGACGATCCCCGAGGCGTCGAGCGCCGGCGTGGTGGCCACGGGCACCGGGTTGAGGGGCACCGGCTCACCCTGCAGCGGGGCGAAGACGGGGCGGGCGCCGGGGGGCAGCGGCCGGGGCAGGCGGGCCTCGACCCGCACGGCGCCCATGCCCACGATCTCGGCCAGGGGGCCGTCGCCGGGGCCGCGCACCTGGCCGAGCTGGGCGGTCACCGCCCGCACCACGCCCGACACCGGGCTGGTGAGGGTCATGCGGCCGCGCTCGAGCACGCTGCGGGCGCCATCGCCCCCCAGGCCAGCGGCCCGCAGGGTGGCCCGGGCCCGGTCGGCGGTGGTCTCCAGCTCGACCTGCCGCGAGGTCAGCGCGAACACCGTGTCGGCGGCGGCGAGGCCCTGGGTGCGCAGCCGCTTGAGCTCCGCCAGGCGCTGCTTGACGGGCCGCAGCTGGCGGCGGGCGGCCTCGACCGCCGCGGCGGCCTCGATGGCCTCGGGGGCGGCGAGCTCGGCGATGGGATCGCCCACCTTCACGGTGTCGCCAGGCCGCACGTGCAGCACCTCGACCCGGCCGGCCAGCACCGGCGCGACCACGCCGCGGCTGCTGGGATCGCCCACGGTGCGGGCGGGCAGCACCAGCAGGGTGGCGTCCTGCGGGGCCTGCGGGTGCACCCAGCGGGTGGGGCTGCTGGCGGGCCCCGCGGGGGTCGCCGGGGGCGGGGCGGGCGGGGTGCCGTGGCAGCCCGGCAGGCACAGCCCGGCGCCGAGGGTCACGATCAGGGCGGCGCCGCGGGTGGCGCGGGCGACCGGGGGGGGCAGCCGATGGATCACAGGGACTCCTCTTGGGGGGCAGCAGCGGCGAGCAGGGTCCAGGCGGTCACCTCGGCCCAGGCGCGGTTGGCGCGGGCGGCCACCCGGGCCCGGCGGCCGGCGGCGAGGCGGGCGCGGGCCCGCAAGACGTCGAACACGGTGACCTGGCCCGCGGCGAAGGCGCGGTCGCGCACGTCCACCAGGGCCGTCAGGGCGGGCAGCAGCCCGTCGTCGAGGGCGGCCTCGTTCTCGCGGGCGTGCTCCACCTCGTGCAGGGCCTGGTTGAGCTGGTGGGCCGCCAGGCGGGTGGCCCGCTCGGCGGCGCCCCGGGCGCGCTGGGCCTCGGCGCGGGCGCCGGCGCGGTCGCGCTCGCCGTGATCGAAGGCGGCCCAGGTGAAGCCCACGGTGCCGAAGCCGACCACGCCGTCGTCCACCTGCAGCATGGCGCCGAGCTGCATCCGCGTGCCGGCGGCGGCGCGCACCTCGACGGCGCGGGCCTCGGCGGCGAGGGCGGCCAGCCGCTGCCGGGTGGCGCTGGGCAGCGCCGCGGCGCGGGCCGACAGGTCGGTCAGGCTGGCGGCGTCGGGCAGCGCCGGCGTGGGCAGCTCGCCCGCGACGGCCAGGGCGACGCCCGTGGGCTCACCGACGGCGCGGGCCAGGGCGTGCCCGGCGTCGACGAGGTTGCCCTCGGCGTCCACCACCGCGAGCTGGGCCTCGGCCGCCTCGGCGCGGGCCTCGGCGAGGGCGTCGGCGGTCACGGCCCCTGCGGACACCGCCTGCTCCACCAGCGCGGCGAAGCGCACGGCCTGGGCGTGGGCGGCCTCGACGGCCTCGAGCCGGGCCTGCGCGGCCCAGCGGTCGATCCACGCCCGCGCTGCGGTGAGGCGGGCGCCCATGGCCTGGTCCTGCAGGGCGGCCTGCAGCACGTCCCCCTCGGCTTTGAGGGCGTCCCGCCGGGCGGTGGAGAGGCCGGCGATGTTCCACTCGTGGGTCGCCTGGGCCTGCAACTCGAAGCGCTCGCTGTCGCTCGGCCCGAAGCGCCAGCCGGGGTAGATGATGACGCTCGGGTGGCCGGTCTGCCCGCTCAGCTGGCGGGCCAGGGCGCGGTGCGCCCGCACCCCGGCGTCCCCCGCCTGCAGGTCGGCCCGGGTGGCCGCCTGGGCCACGGCGTCGGCGAAGGTCAGGGGCTCGGCGGCGGCGGGCGACCAGCAGAGCACGGACCACAACAGGGGGACGAGGTATCGCATCGACCGTACACTCGCCGCGGCGGGCCGGGGGCGTCTTGAGAGGGTGTTGAGAACTCTCACAAGATCAGCTCAAGCGCGGGCGGCGCGGCCCTGTCACCGTGCACGACATGGAGCACTCGATGCGGTTGCTGTTGGTGGAAGACGAGCGGGCCCTGGCGGCGGCGGTGGGCCGCGGTCTGCGCGAGGAGGGCCACGTCGTCGACCTGTGCGAGACGGGCGAGGACGCCCTGGCCCAGGGCCGGCGGCTGAGCTACGACGCGATCCTGCTCGACTGGGGCCTGCCCGATCTGGACGGCCTGTCGGTGCTGCGGGCGTGGCGCCGCGAGGGCCTGCAGACCCCCGTGATCATGCTCACCGCCCGCGACGCGATCCCCGAGAAGGTGGCCGGCTTCGAGGCCGGCGCCGACGACTACCTGCCCAAGCCCTTCGCCTTCGAGGAGCTGCTGGCCCGCCTGGGCGCCATCGCCCGCCGGGCGGGGGGCGCCGCGGTGCTGCGCACCGAGGCTGGCGACGTGGTGCTGGACGTGCGCCGCCGGGCGCTCGCCCGGGGCGACGCCGAGGTGACCCTCACCGCCCGCGAGTTCGACCTGGCGAGCGCCTTCTTCGGCCACCCCGGCGACGTGCTGACCCGCGGCGAGCTGATGACCCGCGTGTGGGGGCCCGACTTCGACGGCGAGCCGAACGTGGTCGACGTCTACGTGGGCTACCTGCGCCGCAAGCTGGGCCACCTGGCGTCCGCGCGCACGCGCATCGAGACGGTGCGGGGCCTGGGCTGGCGGCTCGTGGTGGCCCGGTGACGCTGCGCGCCCGCCTGGTGCTGATGGGGGCGGCCCTGCCCGCCCTGGGCCTGCTCGCCGCCTTCATGGTGGGCGGCGTGGTGTTCCGCCTCGCCCTGCTGGCGCGGATCGATCAGGGCCTGCTGGGGCAGGCGGCGGCCGAGTCGGTCAGCCTGTTCGACGGCGGGCGCAACGCCCACCTGCACGTCGATCGCTCCCCCATCGAGCTCGCCCGCCAGGCGGCCGCCCGCTCAGCGCTCTACGGGCCGAAGGGGGATCGCCTGCACGTCTCGGGGGAGGCCACCGACTTCCCCGCCCGCTGGGACGCCCAGCGGCCGCTGACCCCCACGCTGCACACCCTGCCCGACGGCTCGGCCCGCGAGCTGCAGAGCGGCCTGCCGGGCATCGACGGCACCTACCTGCTGGTCATGCGGGCGCCGCTCACCACCTTCCAGGCCACCATGACCGCCTACTGGGTGATCACGGGCCTGCTGGCCGCGCTGGTGGGGGTCGTGCTGGTGGGCCTCCAGCTGCTGCACGCCTTCCGCCTCGAGGGCCGGGTGCGCCGGCTGGCCGAGCACATGGCGCAGGTGCGCACCGGCGATCTGTCCGCCCGGCCCCAGCCCGATGGGGTGGGGGACGTGATCTCGCGCCTGCGGGACGACGTGGCCCTCACCACCGCGCAGCTGGAGTCGGTGCAGGCGGCGCAGGAGCGCCTGGTGGCGGACGCGGCCCACGAGCTGCGCACGCCCCTGGCGGCGGTGCGGGCCACCGTCGACACCACCCTGCGCCGGCCCCGGGAGGCGGCGGAGCTGGTGGAGGCCCTCGACACCGTGCGCACCGAGGTCGACCGGCTGTCGGCGCTCACCACGCGGCTGCTCGATCTGGCGCGGGTGCAGGGGGGCGAGGCCGACACCGCCCTGGTGGATCTGCGCGCGGTGATCGACCAGGCCACCAGCGCGGCGCGCCCGCTGGCCGAGGCGCAAGAGATCGCCCTGCTGGTGCGCGGCCCCCGCGAGGCCCCGCTGCACGGGGACGCGGGCGCGCTGCGGCAGGCCGTCGACAACCTGCTGTCGAACGCGGTGCGGCATGGCCCGGTGGGCTCGGTGGTGGCCCTGGAGCTCCAGGCCACCCAGGCGGGCTGGCGGCTCACGGTCATCGACGAGGGCCCCGGCGTGCCCGCCGCCGACCGCCAGCGCATCTTCGAGCCCTTCGCCCGCGGGGACCGGCGCGCGCCCGGCACGGGCCTTGGGTTGAGCATCGTGAAGGCGGTGGCCCAGCAGCACCACGGCCAGATCCGGCTGGGCGACGGGCCCGGTGGGCGCTTCGAGCTGTGGCTGCCAGCGGGCTGAGGGGCCTCAGGCGGTGCGACCGGCTCAGCCGGGCTCGGGCTGGGCCACCTCAGGGGCCTCGGCGCCGTCGCTCGCCGCCTCGCTCGCCTCAGGCGCCTTGGGGCGCTGGATGGCCTCGACCAGCGCGCCCAGCGCGGCGCCGGCCAGGGCCCCCACCAGCGCGCCGAACACCCCCCGGCCCGCGGCGCTCTCGCCGCCCTTGGCGCCGCCGGCCCCCAGCAGGCCCCCCAGCGCGGCGCCCGTGACGGCGCCCAGCCCCGTGGCGCCGGAGGCCACGGCGGTGTCGGGTGGGCCGTCGCTGGCGGTCTGTGCCGCGACGTCGGCGTCGATGTCCACGTCGGCCCCCAGCAGCACGGCGTCGTCGCCGGGGGTGGCCTCGCTGGACGGGCGCTCGGGTGCGGGCGTGGGCTGGGTCATGGCGGCCTCCGGGGTGGCCTCGCGAGGATAGCAGCCCTACCCTGGGCCACAATGCACGCTGCGTACCCCACCGCCATCCAGACCCTGCTCCGCGGCCAGGGCCTCGCCCGAGAGCAGCTGGAGGATCTGGCCCACGCGAGCCTCACGGGCCAGCTCCCCACCGCCGCCACGGCGGCCTGGCTCACGGCCCTGACCCTCAAGGGGGCCACGGCCGCCGAGCTCACCGGCCTGGCCACGGCCATCCGCCAGCTCGCGGTCAAGGTGCCGCTGGCCGGCGAGGGCCCCCTGCTCGACACCGGCGGCACGGGGGGCTCGGGGCTCGACACCCTCAACACGTCGACCATGGCGTCGCTGGTGTGCGCCGCCGCGGGCGTGCGGGTGGCGCGGCAGGTCTGGCCCGCCCGCCGCGGCCGCAGCGGCGCCGCCGAGGTGCTGACCCACCTGGGCGTGCGCCTGAGCCTGCCGGCGGCCCACACCCAGGCCCTGGCCGCCCATCACCGGTGGGTGGCCCTGCCCGCCGCCATCCACCACCCGGCGCTGGCGAGCCTGGGCCCGCTGCGGCGGGCGCTGGGCTTCTCGACCGTGCTCGATCACGTGGCGCCGCTGTGCCACCCGGCGGGCGCGCGGCACCACCTGGTGGGGGTGAGCGATCCGGCGATGGGGCCGCTGATGCTGCAGGCCCTGAAGGCCCTGGGCAGCCGCCGCGCCATGGTGGTCTGCGGGCAGACGGGCCTCGACGAGCTGGCCCTGTCGTGCCCCACCCACTACTGGGAGCTGTGGGAGGACGGCTCCACCCACCGCGGGCTGCTCACCCCCGAAGATCTGGGCCTCACCCGGGTGCCCTTCCTGCACACCCGGGGGGGCGGCGTGGCCCACAACGCCCAGCGCATGATCGCGCTGCTGAAGGGCGACGAGACCGGCCCCGCGGCGCTGCACGTGGCGCTGAACGCGGGCGCGGCGCTGTACGTGGCGGGGGCGGCGGGCGACCTGGAGCTGGGCATCGCCCGGGCGCAGGCCGTGCTGGCGAGCGGCGCGGCGTTCCAGGCGCTCGAGGCCTGGCGCGCGGCCAGCCACCAGCCGCCGCCGGCGCCGCCGCCCGCCCCCGATGAAGAGGCGCCGGCGGACGCCGCGGCCCCCGATGACCCTTGACCGATCCCCCCGCGCGATGAGAAACCCCGGCGACTCGCACCTTTGAACACATCGCCGGCGTCCCCGTCGGCGGCCCGTTCCCACCACCTGCACGGAGGAAGAGGATGCTGCGCCTCGCGCTCCTGGCCTGGGTGACGCTTGGCGCGTCCCTCGCTCTGGCCGCCCCCCCCTTGGACTACGACCTGCAGGCCAACCTGCCCCTGGCCCACACCTGGCGGGGCGGGGTGGTGGCCGACGGCGCCCAGCCCGGCTTCGTCAAGTACACCCGCGACATGAGCAACGACTGGAAGGCCACCCAAGAGGACGGCCGGGGCGTGTCGCTCTGTGACGGCGTGCAGGCCAACCTGTGGCTGCCCATCGACGGGGCCCTGGCCAAGCAGCCCCTGGTGCTCGAGGCCATCTTCAAGCCCATCGGCAAGGACCAGCGCCTCGATCCCTTCGTCAACGGCAAGAAGGTGGGCAACCACACGGTCACCGACGGCTGGAACACCCTGCGCATCGAGCTGCCCGCCGGCGCGGTGACCGCTGGCTTCGCGAAGGTGCGCCTGCACTTCCGCCGCTCCACGACCCACAAGGGCACCAAGACCGCCGCCGCCATCCGCGCGGTGCGCATCGGCCCGGCCAGCGCCCCCCCGCTGCCTGCGGACGAGGCGGCCCTGGCGGCCCTGCTCGCCCCCACGGCGGGCGCGGGCCTGCGCCTGCCCAGCGACGCCGGCCTCGACTACTACATCACCCCGGTCAAGGGGCAGGCCCTGGTGGGCACCGCCTCGGGCGGCACGGCGGAGGTCTTCGCGCAGCTCGACGGCAAGGCGCCGACGCGCCTCGGCGGCGGCGCGAGCCTCAACGTCAGCCTGGACGCCGTGGCCGGCAAGGCCGTGCGCCTCATGCTGCGCGGCCAGGGGGGGGACGTCACCCTCACCGGCGCCAAGATCGGCGGCGGCGCGGCGGCGAGCATCACGCCCAAGCCCCCGAAGTACGTGGTGTTCTGGCTCATCGACACCCTGCGGGCCGACAAGCTCAGCTTCTACAAGAAGCCCAACGCCAACGGCCGCAAGAAGGTCAAGACCCCCAACCTGGACGCGCTGGCCAAGGAGGCCGCGGTCTTCGAGCCCTTCTTCGTGCAGGGCACCGAGTCCAAGTCGAGCCACGCCAGCCTGTTCACCGGCACCTACCCGGTGGTGCACAAGGTCTACACCCACACCGCCAACCTGAGCGGCGATCACACCACCCTGGCTGAGGCCTTCAAGGCCAGCGGCTACAAGACCGCCGGCTTCTGCAGCAACGGCTACATCAGCGACAAGTGGAACTACACCCAGGGCTTCGACTCGTTCGTGAACTTCATCCGCGAGGGCAAGGCCAACAACGCTCAGGCGGTGGCGAACGCGGCCATCAAGTGGATCGACAGCCACCTCGAGAAGAAGGCCGACGCGCCCTTCTACCTGTACCTGGGCACCAGCGATCCCCACGTGACCTACCGGCGCCACAGCGAGTTCATCGGCGACTACGACGACAAGAACTACAAGGGCAACTACGAGAAGTACCTGTCGGGCGAGGAGCTCGGGAAGATCAAGGGCCGCAAGAACCCGCCCGCCGAGCGCCACCGCGCCCGCATCGAGGCCCTGTACGAGAACGAGATCGCCTTCAACGACAAGCACTTCGGGCGGCTGGTGGCCCACCTGAAGGCCAAGGGCATCTGGGACGAGACGGCGGTCATCATCTCGGCGGATCACGGCGACGAGTTCTGGGAGCACGGCAGCTGCGGCCACGGCCACAACCTGCACCAGGAGCTCATCAACGTGCCGCTGATCATCCGCTACCCCGGGGTGCTGCCCGCGGGCCACGTCACCGGCGGCGCGGACGGCGTCGACCTGCTGCCCACGGTCATGGCCCTGCTGGGCAAGCCCGTGCCGGGCGACGTGCAGGGCGCCAGCCTGCTGCCCATCGTGGGCGCCAACGGCGCCTACCCCCGCGCGGTGATGGCGAGCAACGGGGCCGACAGCTTCACCCTGCAGGTGGGGCCGGCCAAGGTCATCATGCGCAGCGAGAAGTCGATCCAGGCCTACGACGTGGCCGCGGACGCGGGCGAGCAGACCGACGTGTTCGGCGACAAGCTCATCACCAGCCTGGCAGCCTTCGATCCGCTGAGCCTGTTCCTGTCGCGCAAGAAGACCTGGAAGAAGGCCGACTGGGGCGCGCCCAACAACCTCACCGCCGCCTTCAAGTAGGCCCGCCCGGGCACCGCCCGGCTCAGCCGCCCGGCTCAGCCCAGCGGCGGCAGCCGCACGGGCACCGGGTGCGTCAGCCGCACCTGCTGGGCGTCCAGGCTCACCCCCCACGCCATGATCTCCACCCCGGCCGCGGCCGCGGCCCGCAGGGCGCGGCCGTAGGTGGGATCGATGTCGTCCGCCGGGATCACCTCGGTGATGTCGGTGCGCCCCACGCAGAACAGCAGCACCGCCCGGTGGCCCTCGGCCACCATCGCCATCAGCTCGCGCAGGTGCTTGGTGCCCCGCGCGGTGACGGCGTCGGGGAACGCCGCCAGCCCATCGCCCAGGCCCAGGGTCACGTTCTTCACCTCGACGTAGCACTGCCCGCGCTCGGGATCGCTCAGCAGCACGTCGATGCGGCTGCTCTCGGCGCCGTAGCGCACCTCGCGGGCCAGGCTCGCGTAGCCGCTCAGCGCGGGGATCACCCCCGCGGCCAGCGCCTCCTCGACGATCCCGTTGGGCCGGTGGGTGTTCACCAGGCAGCGCACGCCGGGGCTCACCTCGATGACCTCCAGGGTGTGCGGCAGCTTGCGCTTCGGGTTGCCCGAGTCGGTGATCCAGGCCGGCACCCCGGGGGGCTGGCAGGCGCGCATCGAGCCCGAGTTGGGGCAGTGCACCGTGATCTCCGAGCCGTCGGGCAGCCGCACGTCGGCCAGGAAGCGCTTGTAGCGGCGCAGGAAGGTGCAGGGCAGCAGGGGGGGCTCAAAGATCACGGCGGCGGCTCCACGGGCGGGGGGGGCGGGCGCGCGGGGCCGTCAACCACCCCCGCGCGCCCCACGAAATCGGCACCGTAGGGTGTGCGACCTTGCCCGTCGAGGGCGGGCTGGGCAGGCTGGCCTCGTGTCCATCCTCGACTCCGTGAAGAAGGCCCGCGGCCCCGGCTGGTTGGGCACCTGGGCCGCGCTGGCGGCCCACGCCCGCGGCCTCGCGCCTGCGCCCCAGCCCACCGCGGCCTGGTGGGCGGCGGCGCGCGCGGCGCTGGCGCCCAGCGGCACCGCGCTGCTCGACGGCCCGCCGCCGCCGGGCCTGGCCTTCCGCATCGTGGCCCTCAGCCCATTCGCCCACGCGGCGGCCAAGGATCCCGGCCTGCTGGGCGACGCCTACGCGCAGGCCGCCGACGCCGACGACAACCGCGAGGTGGGCCGGTTCTACACACCGTCGGCCGTCGTCGAGGCGGCGTTCCGGGGCCCCCTGGCGCCGGGCAGCCGCGTGCTCGACCCGGCCTGTGGCGGCGGGCGCTTCCTGCTGGGCGCGCTGCGGGTGCAGCCCGACCTGCACCTCAGCGGCGTCGACACCGACGGGCAGGCCGTCAGCGTCTGCCGGGCCGCGCTGTGGATCGCGCAGGGGGGCCGCGCCGCCGACGTGCGGGTGGGCGATCCCCTCGCCGAGCACGCCGCGGGGGCCGCCGGGCTGCCCCCGGGGGCCTTCGATCGCATCGTCGGCAACCCGCCCTACCGCGCCGCCCGCCGGGGCGAGAGCCTGCGCGGCGATCCCGCGCAGTACCGCGCCCGCTTCGAGACGGCGGAGTACCAGCTCGACCCGTACGTGCTGTTCTTGGAGCTGGGCCTCAAGGGCCTGGCCCCTGGAGGCAGCCTGTCGATGGTGGTGCCCAACGGCTGGGCCACCAACCTGCGCGCCCGCAAGCTCCGGGCGCTCCTGGTGGGCCGCTACCGCCTGGCGGGGGTCACCGAGCTGCCGGCCAGCACCTTCTCGGCGGGCGTCGAGACCCACCTGCTGCGGGTCGTGCACGACGGCCCCACCGCGGGCCGGGTGCCGGTGATCGGCCTGGACGAGACCGTGCGGGGCGCGCTGCTGCCCAACCCCGCCCAGCCGGCCGCCCCCATCGCCCTGGTGCGCGACAGCGCCGACGAGGCCCTCCTGCGGGCCAGCCACGGCTGGCCGAACACCCTGGGCGACGTGGCCGAGATCACCCGCGGCGTGAACCCCTACCACCACAGCACCCACAGCCCCGACGAGATCCAGGCGCGGGTGCACCACGCGGCCATCCCGCGGGCGCCCACCTGGGAGCCCGAGCTGCGGGGCAAGGATCTGTGCGGCCCCTACCGCCTGTGGCCCGCCGGCGATCACTGGATCCGCTACGGCCCCTGGCTCAAGGAGCCCCGGGCGCCGCGCTTCCACGAGGGGCCGCGCCTCCTCGTGCGCAAGGTGCTCGGGACGACCCTGTGCGCGGCCTACCTGCAGCAGCGCTACGTGGCCGACCAGTCCATCTACATCGCGCGGCTCAAGGCCGATCAGCCGTGGCCGGCGGGGGCCTTGCTGGCCTGCCTCAACAGCACGCTCATCGCGCGGCTCCTGCGCATCCGCCACCAGGCCCACGACGAGCTGTTCCCGCAGATCAAGGTCAGCGAGCTGCGGGCCGTGCCCCTGCCGCCGGTGGCGCCCGACAGCGCGCCGGTGCAGGCGCTGGCGCGGGCGGCCTATGCGCTGCAGCTGCTCGAGGGCGTGCACGGCGCCGCCTTGGCGGCGGTGGCGGGGGACGGCCCGGGCGCGGCCGATCGCCAGCGGCAGCTGCGCCGGGGCGACTGGGCGACGGCCGCCTGCGACCAGCGGCGGGCCGCCGAGATCACCCGGCGGCGCGAGGCCATCGACCGAGCGGTGGCGGCCCTCTACCGCCACCAGGCCCCCGCCGTGATCCCCGGCACGGGGCCCTTGACGGACGAGGCCACGCTGCCCGATCCATGAGCCGTCGGCGGGACGGGCGGGCCCGCCCCTCCACCCTGCACCTGCCGGGCCGCTGTGCGGATCGGCGCCGAACAAGGAGTCCCCTGTGCTGCAAGTGGGCGAACGTTTCCCGGGCTTCTCGCTGCTCGACGATCAGGGCGTGCGGCACACCGACGCCGAGCTGACCGGCGTGGTGATCATCTACTTCTATCCCAAGGACGACACGCCGGGCTGCACCAAGCAGGCCTGCGCCTTTCGGGACGCGGGCCCGGCCTACCGGGAGCGCGGCGCGCGCATCCTGGGGGTCAGCGCCGACGATGCCGACAGCCACCAGGCCTTCAAGGCCAAGTTCCGCCTCGACTTCCCGCTGCTGGTGGACGCCGAGCACCGGCTCAGCGACGCCGTGGGCGTGTGGGGGCCGCAGACCTTCCGGGGCCACACCTTCGAGGGCATCGCCCGCACCACGTTCATCGTGCGCGACGGCGTCGTCACCGACGTCTTCCCGGATGTGAGCGTGATGGGCCACGCCGAGCGGGTGCTCGCGGCCCTGTAGCAGGGGGCTGGACGGGGCTCGGCCCCGCGCGGATCAACCCCGGGTCATCAGTCGGTGGGGTCGGCCTCGTCGCCGGCGGCCTCAACCTCGACGGGCGCCAGCGGGGCCAGGCCCAGGTGGGCCTCCAGCCGATCCAGCCGCAGCCGGATCGACGACAGCTCCTGCTGCAGCCGCGCGATGGCGGTGAGGCCGTTGGTGACCACCTTCACGCGCTCATCGATGGCGGCCTGCATGTCGTCGACGATCTGCGTCTGGTGCTCGAACCAGCCGCGCAGCTGCTCGCGGGTCTCCTCCGCGCGCTCCTCGCCGCTGCGGATCAGCCGGCCCACCGACCCCTCGATGGTGGTGCGCACCTGGGTCACGGGCTCGGTGACCACCCGGGTCGTGCGCTGGAAGAGATCGCCGCTCTGCTGAATCAAGTCGCGCAGGTGGGTCAGCGGGCCCGAGCGCTTCTGCCGCTTCTCCTGCTCCACCAGGATCTGGGCCATGGTGACGGCCGTCAGGTCCTCTTTGGAGCGGTTGTCGATGATGCGGATCTCGTCGCCCTCACCGATCATCTCGGCGATCTCGTCGAGCGTGACGTAGCTGCTGCGCGTCGTGTCATACAGCTTGCGGTTGGCGTAGCGCTTGATCAGCCGCGTTTGAGCCATGCCGTCCTCGGACACGAAGCAGGGGGGCCAGCATCCTGGGGGCGCTGTCCGGCGATTGTCAACCGACCCACGCGCGCAGGCGGCGCGCGTGGTGGGCCCTCTGAGCCATCTTGCCCCGGCCGGCCCCAGGTGCCACCATCCCACTGACCATGCTTATCCGATGTCCCCAGTGCAGCGCGGGCTACGACTTCCCGGTGGAGCAGCTCCCCCCGGCTGGCCTGAAGGCGAAGTGCGCGCGCTGCGGCTTCGTGATGCTCGTCAAGCCCGACGTGGGCGCGGTCGACCCGATCAGCGGGTTGCCCGAGAAGCCCTTTGAACGCCGGGCTGGTGGCGAGGAAGAGACCGTCAAGGTCGCGCCCCGCGAGGAGCGGGAGGTGGACGATGGCCCCTCGGTGGTCATCGACATCGGCCAGCTCGCCGACGCCCCGGAGCCCGCGGCCGACGAGCCGCCGCCCATCGACCTCGCGGCCTTTGCCCCGCTCTCGGCGCCGCCGCCGGTCGACACCTCGGCGCCGTCGCGCCCGCGGGCGCCTGCGCACTTCCCGGGCCCCGTGCAAGAGGTCGCCGACGTCAAAGAGGTGCGCCCGCCGGGCATGTGGCGGCTGGTGGTGCTCTTCTTGGCGCTCGTGGTCGGGGCCTTCGTGCTCCTGGTGGGCGTGCGCAGCGACTGGCAGGTCGACTGGACCGATCCCGACGCCCTGCGCGAGGCCGCCTTTGGCGTCAAGGAGCGCACCCGGGTCGAGCCGCCCAGCACCGTGGCGTCGGTGGTCAAGGTCGAGGGCGTGCGCGGCGAGCTCCAGCTCGCCGATCTCACGGCCACCCGCCTGCCGGGCGGCGCGGCGTGGGTGCAGGGCCAGATCATCAACGGCAGCAACCGCCGCCAGCGGGGCATCGGCCTCGAGGTGCGAGTCGAGTCGGCGGACGGCGTGGCCCTGAAGGCGCGCACCGTGCCCTGCTGCGACGGCTTCGACGCCGAGACCGCGAAGGCCGTGGCGGGCGACCGGGCGCACCCGCACTTCAGCACCTCGTTCAACCGCGCCGCCGAGGTCCGCCTCGCGCCGGGCGAGCGGCGGGCCTTCTCGGTGGTGGTGCTGGACGTGCCGGGCCGCGGGCCCATCCAGGCCAGTGGGCGCATCAAATTCAGTGAGTTTGAGGCGCCGGATGCCGCTCCAAGCCCCTGAGTGGCCCCCCGAGCCCGGCCCCCTGGCCGAGCGGCTCGCCCCGGAGCGGGTGGTCAAGCGCCTGGGGGCCGTCCCTGAACCCGCCATGCAAGAGGCCATCTGGCGCGAGGTGCTGACCACGCTGCCCGCGCCGGACGTGCTGCCGGTGTTCGCGGCGGTGCGGCGCGCCCTGGGCCGCGGCGAGATCGCCGGCCGCCTGGGCTGGCTGGCCCTCGTGCGCACCCTCGAGGCCCTGCGGGGCGGCCCCATCGCCCTGGCCCTCTACCTGCACGCCCAGCGGGTGGGGGACGAGGCCACCCGCACCCTGCTCATCGATCCGCCGCCCACCCGCCGGGTGGATCACACGCGCCTGCCGCGGCCGCCCATGGACCGCGACCGCGAGATCACCCTGGGTGAGCGCCGGTCGTGGGCGCGGCGCCAGGACCGCGACATCCTGGTGCGGCTGCTGGCCGATCCCGACCCCGGCGTGGTGCTGAACCTGCTCAACAACCCGCGGCTGACCGAGGCCGACGTGCTCAAGCTCGCCAGCCGGCGGCCCACGGTGCCGGCGGTGCTCCAGACGGTGTTCCGCCACGCGCGGTGGGGGCGGCGCCGCGTGGTGCAGCACGCCCTGGTGCTCAACCCGCACACCCCGGTGGATACCGCCTGCGGGCTGGTGGCCCTGCTCGACCGCGAGACGGTGCGGGCCGTGCGCCGAGACCTGGCGGTGCACCCGGTGGTGCGCACGACGGCGGCGGTGGTCTTGGGGGAGTTCGATGGGCCCGCGGCCGATCCAGCGGCGGGGCGGGTCGAGATCACCGACGGGTCGGAGGCCGCGGGGCCAGCCGCCCCAGCCGGTGAGCCCGGGCCGCCCTCTGCGCGCGACCCGGCGAGCTGAGGTCAGCCGACCTTCTGCTCGTCCTTGACCTCGATCTTCTCGCTGGCGGTCGGCTCCGCCTCGGGCAGCTGCCGCACCTCGGTGCGGGTGGCCTGCGTCTCTTCCTCGTCCTTGGCGAAGGACTTTCGGAAGTTCTTGATGCCCTTGCCCAGGGCGTCGCCGAGCTGGGGGATTCGGTTGTGCCCGAACACGACCAGCACGATCAGGAGGATCAGAAGCAGCTCGCTGCCGCCGGGCATGCTGATGGCGAGGTGCACGCTGTTGGGGTTCATCGGGCCTACTCCACAGGGCTAGACGGTCGCGGATCTACTCGGAGGCGGAGAATAGCGCAACTCGCGTGTCACGTCCGACCTGCTGCGGGCAGGGCGCCCTCAGCGGCTCGGCGGCGAGGCGCTCAGCTCGACGCGGGTGATGCGGTCGCCCACCATCAAGGCGTCCGCCACCGCCTGGCCACCGACCACCTGCCCGAACACGGTGTAGCGCCCGTCCAGGTGGGGGTGCGCGGCGTGGGTGATGAAAAACTGGCTCCCGCCGGTGTCCTTGCCCGCCAGCGCCATGCCCACCGCGCCGCGCCCGTACCGGTGCGGGTTGATCTCGCAGGGGAGGGTGCCCCCCGGCCCGCCCCAGCCGTCGCCGCGGGGGTCGCCGCCCTGGGCCACGAAGCCGGGCACCACCCGGTGAAACAGCAGCCCGTCGAAGAACCCCCGCTGGGCGAGGCGCGCGAACTGCGCCACGGTGAGGGGGGCGTCCTCCGGCCAGAGCCGCAGCGCGACCTGGCCCTTGGTCGTGTGCAGCACCGCTGCCCGCCATGGCCCGTCCCGGGTCGCCTCTTGGCTCGGCGCCCCCTCGGCCACGTCGCTGTCGGGCGGCAGCCGCGGCGCCGGCTCGATGGGCACGCCCTGGGCCGCGAGGGCCGCGGCCGCCGCGGCGCGCAGGGCCGGGTGCCCTGAAGTCGCGTGGGTCTGCAGGATGGGGAGGGCGGCGGTGAGCCGCAGCGCACCAAAGGCCGCGAACACCGCCTGGAGCGCCTCCAGGGCGTCCTGCTCGGCCAGGGCGGCGTAGGCCGCCAGCAGGGGATCGGCCAGCTCGGTCAGCGCAAGGGTCGCGGCGCCCTCAGCGGCGGCGGCCACCACCGCGGGATCCTTCGACGCCAGGGCCCGGCGCCACAGCGCGACCCGCAGCGCCCGGCGCGCGGGGGCGCCACCCAGCGCCGCGGGGCCCCCGTCCGCCAGCGCCGCCAGCGCGGCCCCCTGGCCCACCGGCCCGAGGGCGCCGTATGCGGCCGCCAGGGCCTGATCCCGAGCCAGCCCCGTCGGCAGCGCCGCCACGGCGCCCACCCTGAGGGCCTCGACCAGCACGGGCGGCAGGCCCGCGCAGGCGGCCCAGTCCCCGCCGGTCCGCCCCTGCGCGCGCAGCGCCGCCACCCGGCAGGCCACCTGCCGCGCGCCCATCGCGCCGGAGGCCGTCGAGCTGGCCGCGGCGGCGGTGGCCAGCGCCGCGCCCGCCGCGCGCAGGGCGGGCGACACGGGGCCGGGGCGCGCCAGCGCCTGGTCCAGCCC
>JAUHVS010000043.1 GCA_030424955.1 bacterium
GCGCCGCCAGCGCCGCCCGCGCCGCCGGCGCCGCCAGCGCCCATGTCCAAGCGGCCGCCGTTGCCCGCGGCGGGATCACCGCCGCCGCCGGTGGTGCAGGCGCTGAGGCCAAAGGCCAGGGCGGCGGTCAAGAGCCCGGAGGTGGTGAGGTGCAGGCTGCGCATGATGATCTCCGCGGGGGTGCCCGGTGGGCGCCGTTGAAGGGTCCAGGACGGGCGCGGGAGGGGCCCGGCCGAAAGCGGGCGCAGGGTAGCGAAGGCGGGCCTTGATGTCATGCCCTTGAGGTCGGAAGGGGGCAGGGTTTGCCCGTCCGTCACCCTCGGGCCGGGGCCCGTGCCTTCCCTGACAGGCATACATCGTGCATCTGGCGTGGTTGACGACAGAGAAGTGCACGCGGGGCAGGCGGTCGATGTTTCAGGAAGCGTATCTCCACGCGCAGCTGGTCCGGTTGGCGGTGCTGCTCGATCCACACGCGGCGTCCGGGCGCGCGCTCTCGGCGGAGGCCCGCAGCGCCGGCGCGGCGCTGGTGTCCCTCGGGTTGCAGCGGGGGGCGGGCTCGCCCGCGCAGGTGGCCCGCGCGCTCACCCGCCTGGAGCAGGCGCTCGGGCACACCCGGGGTGAGCTGGGGCAGCAGGTCGGCGCCATCCGGCGCACCGTCGAGCGGATGCTGCGCCGCGCCGACGCCCCCGCCCGGCCGCGAACCCGCTGGGCGCACGCCAGCTGACGGGCGAGCCGTCGGCGGCCCGCGAGGGCGGGTCACTCGGCCTTGGACAGTTGGACAGTGAAGGGCGCGCCGCCGGCGCGGGCGCGCCGCCGGATCGGCTCAGACCTCGGCGTCGGGATCGCAGCGCGCGATGGCCTCGTCGAGGGCCTCGGCGATCCAGGGGGTCAGCTCGGCGTGGCCGTGCAGGGCGTCCAGGGCCGGGCGCAGGGCGGGCTCGCCCAGCTCGGCCGCCGCCTCCAGCAGCATCGGATCCAGCTCACCGGCGGCCAGGGCCTGGCGCAGGGGCTCGACGGCCTCGGGCGCGCCGCGGCGGGCGAGGCCGGCGATGGCCTCGCGGCGGGTGAGGTCGTGGGCGTCGGTGAGCCGCGCCGCCAGGGCGTCGCGCACCATCGGGTCGTCGCTCTCGCTCTGGGCGCCCAGGGCGTAGGTGGCCCAGGCGCGCACGTCACCGTCGTCGTCGGCGGTGAGGGCCACCAGCGGGGGCAGGCTGGCGGCGTCTTCGCGGCCCATCAGGCCAAAGACGACCCCCTCGCGCACCAGCCGGTCGGGGTGCGAGGCCAAGGCAGCCAGCGGCTCCACGAGGGCCTGCCGGTCGAAGTGCCCGCAGGCGCCGCACAGGGCGGCCAGCACCATCGGCACCTTCTCGATGAGCAGGCGGTTGGCGATGACCGTGCCCACGCTGTCCATGGCCTCGGGGGGCAGGTCGAGCTGGCTCGCGACCTCGGCCGCGGCCGCCCGCATGGCCGGCGTGGCGTGATCCAGGCGCTCCAGGGTGGCCTCGACGATGTCGGGGCCGGTGCGGCTCTGCAGGGCCAGCAGGGCGGCGGCAGAGGTGGTCGGATCGTCGTCGGTGGCGGCGGCGAACAGGGCGTGCAGGTCTGCGGCGTGGTCCATGGCGCGCTCCGTTGGGCTGGGGGCGGCGGATGATGGACCCGCCGTGGGCGCGAGGCAAGCCCTGGTGCGGCCGGGGACCCGCGGGGGCAGCGGCTGAGCGGCCCCGCGCGCGCCCGGGCGGGCTGGACAAGGGCGCGCCGGGGCCCGCACACTCGCCGTCGATGGCTGATCTGATGAAGCAGACGCGGTCCTTTGGAGACCCCTCGGTGCCCGCGAGCGCCGGGCACACGCCCGGCTGGGCCGGCTTGGCGCTCTTCAGCGATCTGACGCCGAGCGAGCTGACCGCGCTGGGCCAGGCCCTGGTGCCGGTGTACTTCGCCGAGGGCGAGATCATCCTGCGGGAGGGGGAGCCCGGCGAGGCGCTGTACCTCTTGGAGCGCGGGACGGTGCGGGTCAGCACCGCCGACGGGCGCTTCGACCGTGATCTCAGCGCCCCCGAGACCGTAGGCGAGATGGCGCTGATCACCAAAGAGGCCCGGTCGGCCACGGTGTCGGCCCGGGTGCCCGTGAAGGCGCTGCGCCTGTCCCGCGCGCGGCTCGATCAGGTGGTCAAGGCCCACCCGCAGATCGCCAGCATCCTCACGCGGCTGGTGGGCGGGCGGCTGCGCGAGATCGGCGGCATCCGCCGGGTGGGCAAGTACCGCATCGTGGGGCCGCTGGGCTCCGGCGGCATGTCGGACGTGTTCGCCGCCGAGCACCCGGTGCTGCAGCGGCCGGTGGCGCTCAAGATGCTCAGCCACGCGCTGGTGTACCACCCGTCCTTCGCGCAGAAGTTCGACCGAGAGGCCCGCCTCGTGGCCCGGCTGGACCACCCACACATCGTGCGCGTGTACGACTTCGAGGCGGCGTACGGCACGCGGTTCATCGTGATGGAGCGCCTGGACGGCGCCCTGCTCGAGGACGCCATCGCCGACGGGCGGCAGTTCGAGTGGGCCGAGGTGCGCCGGCTGCTGCGCGAGATGGCGTCGGCCCTCGCGCACGCCCACGAGCGCGGGCTGGTGCACCGGGACGTCAAGCCCCTCAACATCTTCGTGACGCCCACGGGCTCCGCGAAGCTGTTCGACTTCGGCATCGCCATCCCCGCCGACGCGTCAATCTGCAAGGGGGCCGACCGCCTGGGCACGCCGTACTACATGGCGCCCGAGCAGATCCGCGGCGAGCCGCTGGACGCTCGCACCGACCTGTACGCTCTGGGCATGACCGCCTACGAGATGATCACCGGGCGGGTGCCCTTCGACGCGCCCGATCTGGAGAGCTTGGTGCGCCGGCACCTGTACGAGCCGGTGCCCGATCCGCGGCGCTACCGGGCCGACACGCCCGCTGATCTGGTGGCGTTCATCCAGCGGGCCGCGGCGAAGGTGCCCGGCGAGCGCTTCGCCGACGCGGGCGAGGCGATGGCGTTCCTGGACGGCAAGCGCCCCGACTCCCCCGTGAGCGAGCGGGTGCTGACCCTGCACTATCCCACGCCGGTCGAGGGCCAGATCGCCGCGGAGCTCGAGCGCTTCAGGGCGCGCCTGGCTCGCCTGGGGGCGGAGCTGGCGGACTGACCGCCGACGACCGCTCGTCGGGCTGCGCCTCTGCGGGCTGCGCCTTGAGCCACGCCACCAGCTCACACGCGTCGGGGTCTCCCGTGTCGCACAGGGCGCCCAGGGCCTCGACGTCTGGGTCGCGCAGGCCGTCGCTCGTCCACACCAGACAGGCCAGGGGCAGCTCGCCGCGGCAGAGGCGGGCGAGCAGGGGCTCTGCCTCGGTCCAGGTGAGGCCCGTGGGCCGGTAGACGAGCTGATCGAGCAGGGCGGCGGTGGGGGGCAGGCTCAGGGCGGCGATCACGGGGGCCGCGAGGGTCAACGCGCAGGCAGACATACAGGGGGCTCCAGGTCGTGGCGCGCGCGGGGCGCTCCCTGTGTTCATCGGACAGCCAGCGCGGCTGTTGCGCAAATCGACCGCAGAAAATGAGAAGCCTTTTGAAAGCAGATGCTTGCGGGCTGTTCGCTACGGGGCCTGGCGGGCCCCCGTGACGGTGTCGCGGCGGGTGCAGGGCGACAGCAGGGCCAGCGGCTCGCAGGGCTCGACGGGGGTGATGGTCCAGGTGAGATCGCCCACGAGGCCGCCGCCGGGGGTGGTGATGGCGGTGAGGCTGAGGCCCAGATCCAGCACGCACAGCTCGTCGATGCGGGCCGGGGCGTCGGTGGCGAGGCTGAGGTTGATGCCGTCGGTCTCGCCCGACACGGGCACGGCGTCGCGGATGACCCCCTCGACGTCGCCCGTCAGCGGGGCGCGGGTGTTGAGGTTGAGCACCAACAGATCGTCGGCCTGCCCGTTGAGGGGATCGGGGCAGTCGCCGTCGGCGAAGCTGAGGGTGAGGGCGTAGCGGCCGAGCAGCGGATCGGCGCCGGCGTCTGGCGCGGGGCCCTGGTCTGCGGGGGGGCCCAGGTCGCGGATCCGCGCGTCGCTGCCGGGCTCGGGATCGCCGGGCCCGAGGTCGATCACGCCCGCCTCCGGTCGGGGCGGCGGCGGCACGTAGCCCCCGTCGGGGGGCTGGCAGACGCCCAGCACACACACCAGCCCGCCGCCGCCGCAGTCGCCGTCGCGCTCGCAGGCGATGGGTACGCAGGTGCGCAGATCGCAGGTGCCGGAGGGGCAGTCGCTGGCGGTGTCACAGGCCACCGAGGCGCACGCGCCGTCGAGGCAGATCTGGCGGGCGCAGCCGGTGTTGTCGTCGCAGGGGCGTGGGGGCGCCTCGATCTCCCGGCAGGCCGGGGCGAGGGCCAGCAGGGCAGCGGCAGCGGCGGCGTGGGTGAGGGGGCGCATCGTTTGATGGTGCGGGGCCGCGGGGGGTTGAGGCAACTGTGCCAGCCGCGCCATCAGCGGGCCGCGGGCACGGGCCACAGGGCGGGCAGCGACCAGTCGTGGGCCGGGGTGTCGGCGAAGGGCCGGCCGGGCTGGCGCAGCCGCAGGCGCAGGGTGCCCAGGCGGGGGGCGTACTGCAGGGTGTAGACGGCGCTGTCGAGGGCCAGCGAGGTGCCCAGCTGCCACAGCTGCTCGGCGTCCAGCCGCGGGCGGCTGGCCAGGGCGCGCTGGGTGCGGGCGTAGCGGCGGCAGGCGGTGGGCGCGGTCTTGCGGCGCAGGTGGTTGGTGGCGGCCAGGGCGGTGGCCGGCAGGCCGGTGTTGTCGGCGGCGGTGCGCAGCACGACGCCGTCGGCCTCGACCTCGGCCACCACGGCGCCCGTACCGTCGAGGGTGTGCACGATGTAGCTGCCGGCGTGGCGGGCCTGCTGGAGGGCGGCGCTGACGTCGTGCCGGTCGACGTCGCCGTCTCGATCCACGTCGCCCCGGGTGAGGGCCGCGCGCAGCAGCAGGTTGGCCGGCGTGAAGCCGCGCCACAGGTCCCACGGGCGCGCGGCCTGCTCGCCGTAGCCCATGTTGAAGAAGGCGCCCACGCCCGCGGCGTTCACGCAGGACAGGCAGCCGACGTAGCCCGCGAAGCCGACGGAGAGCACGGGCTGGTCGGTGGGCGTCGCGGGGTGGAAGACGAACACGATCTGGTTGCGGAGCAGGGCCGGATCGGGGCTCCAGTCGAGGGTGCGCACGATGCGCGGGCTGCCGTCGGCGCTGGTCGGGCCCCAGGTGGACACGCTGCTGCAGCCCATGGCCGCGAGCTCGGTGTAGGCCTGCATCACCTGCAGGTCGGCCAGGTCGAGGTCGCGCCCCAGGGCCCGGCTGTAGCGGCCGCCGGCGGCGTCGAGGCCGTCGAGCATGCCCTGGAGCTCGGCCTGGGTGGCCGGCGAGATCTGGGCGGTGGCGGGCACGAGGGCGCGGGCGACGGGGTAGGCCGCGGCCCCGATGTGGGGCAGCGCGAAGCCCTCGACGATGTCGAAGATGCGCGCCCGCAGGAGCGCGCCGTGGGCGTGGCCCTGCTGGCGGGCGGTGCCCCAGAGGTGCACGATCGGCTGGCCCTGCGCCGTGGTGTCGAGGCGGCCGGTGAGGGGCCCCGGGGCGGGGGCCTGCCGGGCCCACGCGGGGCCCGTGAGGGCGAGCAGGGCGGCCGCCAGCCAGAGGCAGAGGGCGGCACGGGGGGGGCGGGGGGGCCTGGGCATGGTCAGGGGGCCTGGGGGGCTACGGCGTGCCGCCCAGGAAGACGTACTCGCGCACGGTGCCGCCCTCGGGGGTCTGCACGGTGACGCCCAGCGCGCTGGCGCTGTCGTCGGGCAGGGCGAGCACGTCGTTGAAGGCGCGGCGGTCGCTGGCGGGCCAGCCGCCCAGCTGGGTGACGATGCCGCCGGCGGGCAGGTTGAGCTCGGCGATGACGTCGGCCGGGTAGATCTCCTCGAGGCGCAGCGGCGGCACCGGGCCGGTCTTCGACAGGTTGCCGTACCAGGCGCGGACGGTGTCCTTGATGCGCGCGGGCTCGGTGCGGAAGGGCTCCTTGCCCGCGCGACCCCAGCGGGGGGCCTCGCCGGTGGGCTGGGCCCCCGGATCGGTCGGCCGCAGGATCGGGCCCTTGGGCATGGTGCCCGTGGGCAGATCGGCGGCGGCCGGGCCCTTGCGGGTGAGCGCAGCGGCGAGGGCGTCGGGGTCCACCTCGCCACGGGCTACCTGGGCGGCCCGATCGGTCGCGGTGCGGCCGGTGGCGGCCGTCGCGCGGGTCGCCGGGGCGGCGAGCCCAGACGGGCGCGTGGCGGGCCCGGTGGCGGGCGCCGGCGTGGTGGCCGTGGCGGTGGTGTTGGCGGCGCGGGTGGCGCCGGTGGACGGCGCCTCGCTGGGCATCAGGGCCCACACCACGGCGCCAATGGCGACAAGGGCGAGCAGGGCCGGCAGCAGGTTCTTCAAGGGCAATACCTCCGGCCGCGGATGGTAGCAGGCCGGGGCGCCGGGCGCTCGCACTGGCGTGCGCGGCGCGGCGGGGGGGGCGATCGGTCGCTGGCGCGCCCAGGGGAGGGCGCGCCGCGGCGGATCAGCTGGGGTCGGGCTTGGGGGTGGTGGCCGTGCTCTTGGGCAGCTCGGGCGCCTTGATGTAGTCGGCGGGCAGGTCGCCGGTCATGCTCTCGAGGAAGGCCACGATGGCGTCGACGTCCGAGGCCTCAAGGGTGCGGCCCAGCTGGTACTCCGCCATCATGCTGACCATGGTGCGCAGGTCCTTGACGCTGCCGTCGTGCAGGTACGGGCCGGTCTTGGCGATGTTGCGCAGGGACGGCACCTTGAAGAAGTACTTCTCGCCCTCATTCTTGGTGATCTCGCTGCGGCCGACGTCCTCGAGCTTGGGCCAGGGCTTCACCAGGCCGAGCTTCTGGTACATGGCGCCGCCGACGTAGGTGCCGTTGTGGCAGGTGGCGCAGCCGGTGGTGACGAACAGGGTCATGCCCCGCTGCTCCAGGTTGGTCAGCGCGGTCTTGTCGCCGGCCAGGAACTTGTCGAAGCGGTCGGGGGTCACGAGCTTGCGCTCGAAGGCGCCGACGGCCTTGGCGAAGTTGTCGTAGGTGACCGGATCGGCCTCGCCCGGGAAGGCGGCCTTGAAGGCGTCCACGTAGCCCGGCATGGACTTGAGGGTCGCCAGCACGGCGGCCTCGCTGGGCATGGCCATCTCGATGGGGTTGAGCACCGGGCCCTTGGCCTGGGCCTCGACGTCCGCCGCGCGGCCGTCCCAGAACTGCGCGATGTGGCCCGCCGCGTTGTAGCTGGTGGGCGAGTTGCGGCCGCCGCGCTCACCCTTGTGGCCGGGGGAGGTGGGCTCGTTGTCGACGCCGTACTTCGCGAGGTCGTGGCAGGAGTTGCACGAGATGTCGTGGTTCTTCGACAGCCGCTTCTCGAAGTAGAGCATGCGCCCCAGGGTCACCTTCTCGGGGGTGATGGGGTTGCTGCTCGAGGGCATCTCGGCGGGCAGCGGCTTGAAGAGGCTGATGAAGGCCGTGGCGTCCTGCTGCTCGGGCTGCGGGGCAGCCTTCGAGGCGGCCGCCGACGCGGGGGCGGCCTTGGAGGCGGCGGCGGACGCCGGCGCCTGGGCGGCGGACGCGGCGGCGCTCGGGGCGGCCTTGCCAGCGGCCTGGCCCGCCTCATTGCGCTCGGGCTTCTGGCAGCCCACGATCATGCCGGCGGCGAGCGCCGCTGCGAACCAACGAGTCATCTTAGATCCTCCGTGCGCGGCCCAGTGGTTGGGTCAGTCGCGGTGATGGATACCCGGCGCCGGCCACGCGTCGCCGCGGGGCAGTATGCCTTGCTTGGAATGGGTGGGCGAGATCAGGGCGCGGCCCGGGTGACGTCGAGCCCAACCACGGGGCGGGGGCCCGACAGGGGGCTGTCGGTGACGCCCAGCACGGCGTGCGCCGGCGGCGGCACGAGGCGCAGCATCAGCTGACCCTTGACGCGCTGGACGCTCGCCGGCACCTGCCAGGTCAGCGCGCGGGTCTCGCTGGGGCGCAGGCGGCTGTCCCGGGCGATGCGCGTGGCGTAGGGCGGCAGGGTGGGCGCGCCCTGGGCGTCGACGAAGCTGGCCATCAGCACCGCCTGGGGATCGGACTGTGCGGCCTGCTCGGTGAAGTTGGTCCACACGGGCTGGCCGGCGGCGTCGAGGCCCGTGAGCTTCAAGGTGGCCATGCGGCCGGGGAAGCCGGTGGGCCAGCCGTGCCCGCTCTGGTTGGCGATCGTGACGGTGAGGGTGCGGCCGGACAGCTGGCCGGTGAGGGCGACCGGCTCCAGGGCGTCGGCCCCGCTGTCGCCGGCCTGCCAGCGGCGGTGCGCGCCGATGAAGCGGTGGCTGGTGTGGGCCTGGTCGCGGTCCATGGAGCCGCTGGGGCCCTCGACGATGGGCATGTGGCAGTCGATGCAGCGCTGCTCGGGGAAGGCCCCGCCGACGCCGCCGAACTCGACGCCGGTGTTGCAGAGCGTGACCTTGCCGTTCGACAGGGTCTCGTGGCAGGCGAGGCACAGGGTCATGCCGTCGGTCATGTGCGCGGGGGGCGCGCCGCCGAGGGCGTGGGGGGCCTTGAGGCCGGCGCGCGGCGTGTTGGGCCCCTGGAACTTGAGGGGATCCTCGAAGCGGGTCAGCCGATCGGCCCCGACGCCGGTGCTCGCGACGTGGGCGACGTTGTGGCAGGTGGCACAGCTGACGCCGTTGAGCGCCGCGAGGCTGGGGTCCTCGGGGCCGTCGGCGAGCGGCGTGTGGCACTTGGCGCAGGCGTTGGCGACCTGGGGGCCCTCCTTGGCCATGCGCACGCGGCGCAGGCCCGCGTAGATGGGATCGCGGCTGTGATGGCTGCGGGCGTGCAGCGAGCTGCGCCACTCTTCGACCACCGCGGCGTGGCAGGGGGCGCAGGTGTCGGGGTTGGTGGGATCGACAGCGGGCGGCTCGGCGGCGGGGGCGGCCTCGGTGGGGGCGGGATCGGCCAGCGCGGCCGCGGGGATCAGCAGCCCGAGCAGCGCGACGCCACGCGCGGTTGTTGCGACGTTTTGAATCAAACGGCGAGTGATGGGCATGCAGGGCTCCTTCGGCGTGGGTCGGGCGGACCCCTTAGCAATCGGCGGGCCGGCGCCGCAGGTCAACCCTGGGTGCCCGAGACTCGGGGGGGTCACAGCGTGAACCCCAGGATCAGGTAGCCCACCGCCGCCGCGCCCGCCGCGATCAGGGCGTAGGGCAGCTGGGTGCGCACGTGGTCGATGTGGTCGGTGCCGGCCGACATGCTGGCGATGAGGGTGGTGTCGCTGATGGGCGAGCAGTGGTCCCCGAAGATCCCGCCCGACAGCGCCGCCCCGAGCAGCAGCGGGCCGTGGGCCGGGTGGGCGCTCGCCAGGCCGATGGCCACGGGCACCATCAGCGCGAAGGTGCCCCACGAGGTGCCCGTGGCGAAGGCCATGAAGCAGGCGAGGGCGAAGACCAGCAGGGGCACCACGCCCGCGGGCAGGCTGGCCGACACCAGCCCCGCGGCGTAGGCGCCGGTGCCCAGCTCGCGGGCGACGTTGCCGATGGCGAAGGCCAGCACCATCAGCACCGCCAGGGGCATGAGCCCGCCGACGCCCTTGAAGAACACCTCGGTGATGCGGGGCAGATCGCCCGCGCCCCGCAGCCGCATCATGACCGCCGCCACCAGGGTGCCCAGGCTCACGGCCCACAGCACGCTGGTGCTGCCCGAGCCCTTCATGAGGTCGCCGTCGCCGGTGATCCACAGGGCGGTGGGCATCATGGCCACCATCACGAGCACCGGGATCACGAAGTCCCGCGCCCGGCGGGGCGTGCCGTCGGGGGCCACCAGATCGGTGATCTCGGCGCTGACCATGGGCTCTGCCCCCGGCGCGAGCAGGGCGCCGGTCTCGCGCACCCGGCGCTCGGCGGTGGCCATGGGGCCGATGGCCCAGCCGCTCCAGGCCACCCAGGCCGACAGGGCCAGGGCGAGCAGGGCGTAGAGGTTGTAGGGCATCGAGGCCAGCAGCGCCTGCACGGGCTCGGCCTCGCCCTCGTTGGCCAGCACGCCGATGAGGTAGGCGCCCCAGCCGTTGAGCGGGATGAGGATACAGATGGGCGCCGCGGTGGCGTCGCAGAGGTAGGCGAGCTTCTCGCGGCTGATGCCGAGGCGGTCGAAGAGCGGGCGGCAGACGGCGCCGTTGACCAGGCTGGTCATGGAGCTCTCGACGAACACCACCACGCCGATGATCCACGACAGGCCGCGGGCGCGGCGGCGGGTGGTGACGTTGCCGCGGTGGGTGAGCCAGTGCACGAAGCCCTCGACGCCGCCGCTGGCCTGGGTCAGCGCGATCAGCGCGCCGACGAGGGCGCTGAAGATCACCACCCGGGTGTTGCCGGCGTCGGCGAAGACGGCGACGCAGCGGTCCAGCGCGCCCCGCAGGCCGGCCAGGGGGCCGCCGTCGAGGATCCACGCGCCGGTCCAGATGCCAGCGAGCAGCGAGAGGTGGACCTGGCGGCTGACGATGGCCAGCCCGATGGCCAGCAGGGGCGGCAGCAGCGACAGCGCGCCGGGCTCGGTCACGGCGCCGCGGAGGCCGGGGCTGCCGAGGCGGGCGCGGCGGCGGAGGGCGCGGCGGCGGAGGGCGCAGTGGAGGCCGGCATGGCCGTGGGCAGGATGGGGGCCTTGATCCGGGCGCCGGGCTTGCTGCCCCACTCGCGGGTGTTGAGCTTGGCGTAGCTCACCACGGCGGCGACCTTCACGGTCTCGGGGGGCATGAAGAAGCCCGCCTTCAGCTGCCCGACCTCCTTGTTGTAGAAGGGGCTGATCTGCGTGTGCGGGAAGGTCTTGAGGACCTTGCCGCTCGCGTCGAGGTACTGCAGCTCCATGCGCAGCTCCGAGATGTTCTCGGTCTCGTCGAAGTTGAAGACGTCGAACACGGCGCGGCGCTCTTTGCCCTCGCCCTCCATGGCCTTGAACTGCACCACCACCGGCGAGCCGTCGGTCGGCTTGGCGGGCCAGGCCACCTTGGGCTTGGCGTCGGCGGGCTTGGCGTCGTCGCCGCCCTTGTTGCAGCCCATCAGGGCACCGCTGGCGAGGGCGGCGCCGCTGAGGCTGAGGACCAGGGCGGACCGGCGGAGGCCGGATCGGGCGGCGGGGAACAGACGCATGGTGGGCTCCTGGGGCTGCGGTGGGCGGACGGTGCCAGCCCACCCGGGCCCCGTCAACGGGCGGGGTGCCAGCGGCCGGCGACCACCACGCCGTGCACCGTGAGGCCGTGGAGCGCGGCGGGCTCGACGGTGAGGGGGTCGTCGCTCAGCAGCGTGAAGTCGGCGTCAAACCCCCGGGCGACGCGGCCGCGGCGGTGCTCCATGAAGCCCGCGACCGCCGAGCCGACGGTGAAGCCCTCCAGGGCCTCGGCGGGGGTGAGGGCCTCGGCGGGGTACCAGCCGCCCGGGGGCTGGCCGTCGGCGTCCTGGCGGGTCACGGCGGCCCGCAGGCCCGCGACGGCGGAGGGGCGCTCGATGGGGCAGTCGCTGCCCAGGGCCAGGCCCACGCCCGCCCGCTGCAGGCTGCGCCACGCGTAGGCGTAGGTGATGCGCTCTGGCCCCAGCCGCCGCTCCGCCCAGCGGTGGTCGCTGGTGGCGTGGGTGGGCTGCACGAGGGCCAGCACGCCCATGCGGGCCATGCGGGCCTGATCGGCGGGGCGCACGATCTGGGCGTGCTCGATGCGCCAGCGGTGGGCGGGCACGGCGCCGGCGGCCTCGAAGGCGTCGAGCACCTCGGTGGCGGCCCGGTCGCCGATGGCGTGCACGGCGAGCTGGAAGCCGCGGGCGCCGTAGTCGGCCACCTTCTGGCGCAGCGCGGCGCCGTGCACGATGGGCAGGCCGCAGGTGTGGGGCGCGTCGCTGTAGGGGGCGTGCAGCCAGGCGCCGCAGCTGCCCAGGGCGCCGTCCCCGAACAGCTTGACGCCCCGCACGGCCACCCAGGGATCGGGGGCGGGCCCGGCCTCGACCAGGGGCGCGATGGCCGGATCGGTGTCGTCGAGCAGCACGTGCACCCGGAGCGGCAGGGCTCCCTCGGCGGCCAGCGCCCGGTAGACGCGCACCATCTGGGCCGTGGCGCCGGGGTCGTGCACCCCCGTGAGGCCCGCGGCGTGCAGCGCGGGGATCGCGGCGAGCACCCAGGCGCGCACCTGGGCGTCGGTGGGGGCGGGGGCGGCGCCCTCGATGAGCGGCATGGCGGCGTCGAGCAGCACGCCGGTGGGGGCGCCGGCGGCGTCGCGCACGATCTGGCCGCCGGCGGGCTCGGGGGTGTGCGCGGTGACGCCGGCGGCCTGCAGGGCGGCCGCGTTGGCCCACACGGCGTGGCCGTCGATGCGCCGCAGGCACACCGGGCGATCGGGGGCGGCGGCGGTCAGCGGGTGGTGGGTGGGGAAGCGGTCGTGGGCCCACAGGGTCTGGTCCCAGCCGCGGCCCATGATCCAGCCCTCACCGGCGGCGGCGGCGGCGCGCACCTGATCGGCCACGGCGGCGGCGCTGGTGGCGCCGGTGACGTCGAGCTGGGCGATGGTCATGCCCAGCCCGGTGAGGTGGGCGTGGCTGTCGACGAGCCCCGGGACCAGCACGGCGTCGCGGCGATCGAGCACCTGGGTCTGGGGGCCGCGCAGGGCGTCGAGATCCGACCAAGCGCCGACGGCCAGGACCCGACCCCGGGCGACAGCCACGGCGTCGGCGGGGGGGGCGCCGGTGAGGGACACCACGCGGCGGGCGCGCACGATGAGATCGGCGAACATGGGGACTCCTGGGCAGCCGTCATCGGGTCGTGCCACCCCCACGGGCGGGAACGCAAGGTGGGGGCGCAAGGGAGACCGCGTACACGCCTGCAGCGCGCTGGCCACCGCCGTAGGCGCGGGGGGGGGTGGGGGCCCGGCACCCTGTTCTGCCCCGAGGACGGTTGAGCCGCCTCCGGCGCTGGCGGATAGTGGGCGCCGTGCCGCGTGTCGATGGCCGCTCCGGTCCGTGGGCCGGCCGTCGGCGCGCCCCGCAGCCTGTCAGGAGCCCCCATGCAGCAGATCTGGATCCCCAAGGCGGGGGGCCCCGAGGTCCTCGAGTGTCGCGAGGCGGCCGATCCCACCCCCGGCCCTGGGCAGGTGCGCATCGCCGTGGCCTTCAGCGGGATCAACTTCGCCGACATCATGGCCCGCATGGGGCTGTACCCCGACGCCCCGCCGCGGCCCTGCGTGGTGGGCTATGAGGTGTCGGGCACCGTCGCCGCGCTGGGCGAGGGCGTCGAGGGCCTGGCCGTGGGCCAGCGGGTGGTGTGCGCGACGAAGTTCGGGGGCTACACCGACCAGCTGATCGTGGGGGCCGATGGGGTGGTGCCGCTGCCCGAGGGCGTGAGCCTGGAGGCCGCCGCGGCGCTGCCCGTGAACTACCTGACGGCGTGGATCATGCTGGTGAAGCTGGGCAACGTGCAGCCGGGCGAGCGGGTGCTGGTGCACTCCGCCGGCGGCGGCGTGGGCCTGGCGGCCCTGCAGATCTGCCAGCAGCGCGGCGCGGTGGTCTACGGCACGGCCAGCGTGGGTAAGCACGAGCGGCTGCGCGCGGCGGGCGTGGCCGAGTGCATCGACTACCGCACCCAGGACTTCGAGGCCGAGATCGCGCGGCTGACCGGCGGGCAGGGGGTGGACATCGTGCTCGACGCCCAGGGCGGCAAGAGCTTCCAGAAGAGCTACCGCAGCCTCACCGACTTCGGGCGGCTGTATGTGTTCGGGGCGGCGAGCTTCGCGCCCGGCACCACCCGCAACCCGCTGGCCCTGGTGAAGGGCCTGCTGGGCATGAAGCGCTGGAGCGCCTTTGGCCTGATGGACACCAACCGCGGCGTGCACGGGGTCAACGTGGGGCACCTGTGGCACCGCGCGGCCGAGCTGCGGGCGATGCTGACCGAGGTCGTGTCGCTGACCGACGAGGGGGTGTTCGCCCCCGTGGTGGACGCGGTGTTCCCGCTGGAGCAGGCGGCCGAGGCCCACGCCTACATCCAGGCGCGCAAGAACTTCGGCAAGGTGCTGTTGAGCGCGTGAGCACCCCGCCGATCCCGCCCGCGGCGCAGCCGAGCCTGCGCTGGCGCCTGACCGTCGGGTTCCTGGCCATCTTCGCGGTTACGGGCCTGGGGGTGGCCGGCGCGCTGCTCGCCACCCGCACGGTGGACGACGCGCTGGAGCGGGTGGTGACCCTGGCCGACCAGGATCGCCGGCTGGGCCGGGTGGGCGAGGGCGTGCGCGAGTTCTACATCCACCAGGCGCACCTGGCCCTGGGCATGGCCCACGGCGAGCACCTGGCGCTCACCCGCAAGGCGCGGCAGATGCTGCAGCGCGGCCTGGACCGCCTCGCCGAGCGGCCCGGCCCCGTGGACGTGGCCGCGCTGCGCGCCACCGTCGCCCGGCTGGACGCGCTGCTCGACGACCGCTTCCTGCCCGCGCTGGCGGCGGGCCACGGCGAGCACGCCCGGCACATCCACCACGAGGCCGCGGGGGACGTGCAGCGGGTGGTGGACGCCCTGGAGGCGTACCGCGTGGAGGTCAAGCAGGCCATCGTCGAGGCGCGGGCCGGGGCGGACGCGGCGGCGGCGCGGGCGCGGGCGGTGTCGGCGGGCGCGCTGGGGGCGGCGCTGCTGCTGGCCCTGGGCGTGGGGCTGTGGACGACCCGCGCCATCGTGGGCCCGCTGGACCGCCTGCGGGCCGCCGCGACGGCGCTGCCCGGCGCGCCCGAGGGCACGCGGGTGCCCGCGGACGGCCCCCCCGAGATCGCCAGCCTGGGGGCGACGCTGAACCAGGTGCTGGCGGCGCTGGACGAGCAGCGCCAGGCCCGGGCCGAGGCCGAGACGCTGGCGGCCCTGGGGCGGGTGGCGGGGGGCATCGCCCACGAGATCAACAACCCGCTGGGGGTGATCCTGGGCCACGCCCGCTTCATCGAGAAGGCGGGGGGCCGGGGCGCCGAGGACGGGGCGGTGATCGCCCGCGAGGCCCGCGCCTGCAAGGCCATCGTGCAGGACCTGCTGGACTACGCGCGGCCCGGCGCCGGCCGCGCCGAGGCGTGTGATCTGGCCGATCTGGCGGGGGCGGCGGCCGACCGCCTCGAGGGGTGCGCGGTGTCGGGGGCGGGCCGCCCGGTGCGCGGCGACCGGCGCCGGCTGGAGCAGGTGCTGTACAACCTGATGACCAACGGCCTGGCCTTCGGTCAGGCGGTCCAGGTGCAGGTGGCCGACGACGGCGAGGGGGTGGCGGTGACCGTGGTGGACGATGGCCCCGGGCTGGATCCGGCCGATCTGGAGCAGGTCTTCCAGCCCTTCTTCACGACCCGCGAGCGGGGCACCGGCCTGGGCCTCGCCATCGCCCGGGCGGTGGCGCAGGCCCACGGGGGCCGCCTCACCGCCGCGCCGGGGCCGGGCGGGCGCTTCACCCTGTGGCTGCCGGCCGCGGAGGCCGCGTGAGGGCGCGGGGTCGGGTGCGGGTCGCTCGGCTGGGTGTGGTCTGCCTGCTGGGGCTCTGGGGGCTGGGCCTCTGGGGCTGTGACGATGACGCCCCACGCCCGCCGGTCTCGGCCGGTGATCTGGGCGCAGACGCCGCGCCCGCCGGCGACGGCGCTGTGATCGACCAGGGCGTGGACGCGGCGGCCGACGCCGGGCCCACCGACATGCAGGTGCGCGACGCGCTGCCCATGTCGCCCCCTGATCACGTGGCGGTCATCGTCACCCTCGACGGGGCACCCATCGAGGGCGTGCGGGTGACCCAGGGCGGCACCGATCGGGTGCGGTTCACCGACGCGGCGGGTGAGATCGCGCGCTTCGATCTGGATCTGTCGGTGGTCGGCGATGTGGTGCTGGTGGCGAGCCACCCGGAGGCCCGGCAGCGCACGGAGTGGATCTTCCCCGGGTTCAACCGGGTGGCGGACATCGATCTGGTGCGCTACGGCCCGGACGATCCCACGTATGTGTTCCAGGATCCCGGCGAGCCGGCGCGGCGCAGCACCACCGCCCAGTGCGGCCACTGTCACCTGCGCATCAACGACGCCTGGTACGCGTCACCCCACCGCACGGCGGCGAAGAACCCGGTGGTGCACGATCTGTACGCCGGGACCGCCAGCGGCCGCGACGCCGAGACCTGCGCCGAGGTGGGCGGCCAGTGGCGCGAGGGCCGGCTGCCCGGCGGCGGGCGCGGCCCGCGCTGCTACGTGGGGGCGGGGGCGCTGCAGACCGTCAACGCCGACTGCGCCGACGGCGCGCCCTGCGACAGCCCGGCGGACGCCGCGGGCTGCGCTGACTGCCACGCCCCGGGCATGAACGGGCCACTCGGCGGGCGCGATCTGCTGACGGCCGAGGGGCGCGCCTACGACTACGGGGTGTTCTGCGACGTGTGCCACCGCGTGGACCGGGTGGATCCCGAGGGGGCGCCGGGCGTCGCGGGCCGGCTGGTGCTGACCCGGCCGAGCGATCCGGGCCCGCCCACCCTGGGGGCCGGCGGCCGGCTGCCGCTGACCTTCGGGCCGAGCCACGACAGCCCCAACCCGCGCATGGGCGGGGTGCAGCGCGATCACTACCGCGACGGCAGCCTGTGCCTGGGCTGCCACGAGTACGACCACGGGGCGCTGGTGGCCGGCACCGCCCTCGACCCCGCCCGCTGGCCCACGGGCCGGTTCCCCGTGCAGAGCACCTTCAGCGAGTGGCAGGCGAGCGTCTACGGCGAGGCCGTGGCCTGCAACGGCTGCCACATGCCGCCGGATCCCGCGGCCGCCAACGGCGCGGATCTACAGGCGTTCCCGCTGGCCGAGGTGGGCGTGCAGGGCGGCTGGTACCGCCCGACGGGGAGCGTGCGCCGCCACGCCTGGTTCGGGCCGCGGCAGCCCGAGAGCCGGCTGCTCGAGCTGGCCGCGAGCGTGACCGTGGCCACCACCCGCGAGGGCGAGCGGCTGCAGGCGGCGGTCACCGTGCGCAACGTGGGCGCTGGGCACGCGCTGCCGACCGGGGAGCCCATGCGGCACCTGCTGCTGGTGGTCGAGGCGACCTGCGACGGGGCGCCGCTGCGGGCGGTGGGGGGCGACGCGCTGCCGGACTTTGCC